>JBILIR010000275.1:0-3035 GCA_044368955.1 Limnohabitans sp. | reverse complement strand
GTGCTGGCCGGGTGGATGACCAGCGATTTGCTGTCGCCCACATTGGCCAAGTGGCTGAAAATTTTCAGCGCTTCTATGAAAGCACGGCCTTGGGTGCGCGAACCCTTGATGTCGAAGCTGAACACCGACCCCGCCCCCCGTGCGCCACCGCGCAACAACTTTTGCGCCAAAGCATGGCTGGGGTGATCGGGCATGAGTGGATGCCCGACCCTCGACACCATCGGGTGGACCGCCAAAAACGCCACCACTTTTTCGGTGTTGGTCAAGTGGCGCTCCATGCGCAGTGGCAAGGTTTCCATGCCTTGCAAAATCAACCACGCCGAATGCGGGCTTAAACACGCGCCAAAGTCACGCAAGCCCTCTCGCCGCGCCCGCAGCAAAAAGGCGCCCACGGTGCTCTCCTCGGTGAACACCATGTTGTGAAAACCGGCATAAGGCTCGGAGAGTTCGGGGAATTTGCCGCTGGCCTCCCAATCGAAGGAACCGCCATCGACCACCACGCCGCCAATCACGGTGCCGTGGCCGCTCAAAAACTTGGTGGCCGAGTGGTAGACCAAATCCGCCCCCAAGGACAGCGGCTTCATCAAGTAGGGTGTGCTGAGTGTGGCGTCCACCAAAAGCGGCACACCGTTGTCGTGCGCCATTTGCGAGATGGTGGGAATGTCCAGCACATCCAAACCCGGGTTGCCCACCGTCTCGCCAAACAACAACTTGGTGTTCGGGCGGATGGCGGCTCGCCAAGCGTCAATGTCACCGGGTTTGACAAAGGTGGTCTCGATGCCAAAACGGCGCAGCGTGTAGTGCAGCAGGTTGTGCGAACCGCCATACAAAGCCGAGCTTGAGACGATGTGCGAGCCCGCGCCCATCAAAGTCGCCACACTCAGGTGCAGCGCGGCTTGGCCGCTGGCGGTGGCAATGGCGCCAATGCCGCCCTCCAAAGCGGCGATGCGCTGCTCGAACACGGCGGTGGTGGGGTTGCTGATGCGGCTGTAGACGTGGCCAGCGCTTTCCAAATTGAAAAGAGCGGCCGCTTGGTCGGACGACTCAAAGACATACGACGTGGTTAAGTGAATCGGCACCGCTCTTGCACCCGTGGCGGGGTCGGGTTGGCTGCCTGCGTGCAGCGTCAGTGTGTCGAAATGGGGATCTGCATATCCGGTCATGGTGTTCTCGTTCCTACGGTGTACCAGAAGCAGATTGTGGGCTATATTGAAACCCATGCCAGCCGCCCTGGCCTTGAGAGGAACACCATGAAAGTCAGCGACATTCTTCGCATCAAAGGCACCACGCTCTACACCACAAAGCCGCTGGCGCCTTTGGCCGAGGCGGTGCAGACCATGGCAGATCACGACTTGGGCTCCATCTTGGTCATGGACCATGGCGATTTGGTGGGCATCCTCACTTTTCGCGAGGTGATTTTGGCGCTCAATAGCAACGGCGGCGCTTTGGGTAATGCCACCGTGCGAAGTGCCATGGACGACCATCCACTCACCTGTTCGCCAGACACCGAACTTGACGAGGTGCGCCGAATGATGCTCGAGCGCCATGCCCGCTATTTGCCCGTGCTGCATCAGCGTGAACTCATGGGCGTGGTGAGTTTTTACGATGTGGCCAAAGCCGTGGTGGACAGCCAAAACTTCGAGAACCAAATGCTCAAGGCCTATATCCGCGACTGGCCTTCTGAAGAAGAGGGCGCTAAGGCAAGTTAATGGGGGTCAGATTCCAATTAATTGCTGCTGGCTTGGGTGTTCAACCATTCCCTTAAAGCCAGATTCATCCGTGTTTGCCACCCTTGCCCTGATTCTTGAAAAGCTTGAACGATGTCCTCATCAATGCGCAGGTTGATATGACGTTTGGTACTTTGCAAAGGTGGGCGACCTCTTTTGGGCTTGAGAAGTTCGCTTGCATTTACCTCTCCGACCAGGCTGGCAAGCACATCTTTCGCAGGACGCGCTTTTGCAAACCAGTTCTCATCTGCTTCTGGATTCTCTAAGTCTGTCACTTCAGGGTTTGGTTTGCGTGGCATATCGTTTTCTTTCTCGTTGGTTGGCTCTGCGCAGGCTGATCACATGAATCACCCCTTTTCTTGGGGTAAAAACCAGCATGTGCAGATATTCCCCGATGAAGCCCAATGCTTGGTACCTGTTTTCTAAGTAGTCTTGCCGAAGGTCTTGCGTGATCAATGCGGTTTCCCATTCAAAATCCACCACCCTTGCAAAATCAATCCCACGAAGTTGTTGATTTAGCTTGGATTTGACAGGGTTAAATGAATACGCTTCCAATTATTGTACCCACGATATATTTTTTTGCTGATTCCTAAAGTTTTGTGGATTAATGAGGGAAGGTAAAGCAGAAATGATGTGACCTAGTTACACCAAATGTCTTGCAGGGATAATCCCCCACATGAGCGGCAACACCTTCGGCACCCTTTTCGCAGTCACCAACTTTGGTGAATCCCACGGCCCAGCCATTGGCTGCGTGATTGACGGCTGCCCACCGGGCATGGCTTTGAGCGAGGCGGATATTCAGCACGACCTGGACCGCCGCCGCCCTGGCACCAGCCGCCATGTGACGCAACGCCAAGAGCCCGACCAAGTACAAATTTTGAGTGGTGTCTACCAAGGCGTGACCACCGGCACACCCATCGCCCTGTTGATTTACAACACCGACCAGCGCAGCAAAGACTACAGCGACATCTTGCAAACCTTTCGCCCAGGACATGCCGACTACACCTACACCCAAAAATACGGTGTGCGTGACCCGCGCGGTGGTGGCCGTTCTTCAGCCCGCTTAACCGCCCCCACCGTGGCAGCTGGGGCGGTCGCCAAAAAATGGCTCAAAAAAAAATACGGCACCCACTTCATCGGTTGCATGACGCAGTTGGGCGAACACCCCATCGGCTTTGAAGACTGGGCGCATGTGCCGAACAACCCCTTTTACGCGCCCATCGCCGATGTCGCGCACCTGGAAAGCTACATGGACAGCCTGCGCAAAGCCGGCGACTCTTGTGGTGCTCGCATCCGCGTGGTGGCGCG
>JBILIR010000013.1:0-11409 GCA_044368955.1 Limnohabitans sp. | reverse complement strand
AGGCGCACTCTTAGGCGGCAGGCTCTCTCCCCAGCAAAGCCGCAACTACCTTTGGGTCATTTCCCTTTTTCACGGCTTGAGCGTTTTGGCCAGCCTCATCCCAGAACCTGACGCCACCCCTCGCTTTGGTTTCGCACCCGCTTTGTCCGCCACCGCTTGGCTGGTGCTCATGGTCTACACCTTGGAACACCACTGGTTCCCCCAAATGAAAACCCGCTGGGTCCTCTCAGGTGCTGGCTTGGTGGCAGTGTCCTTGCCGCTGTTTTTTCCTGGGCACGATTTGCATGCCACTGCCTCACTCTGGTTGCCTCTTCATTGGGCGCTGGGCATGGCCTCCTATGCTTTGTTTGCGGCGGCCGTCGTCCATGCGGGCTTGATGAACCGTGCGGAGCGTCAAATACGCTTGGCTGAAGCCGACCCGTCTGGCCTGCCTTTGATGACCCTTGAGCGGCTGACATTTCGCTTTGTACATATTGGTTTTTTCCTGCTTACAGCCACGCTTTTTGCAGGGCTTTTGTTTGGTGAACGCTTGTATGGGCCAGACAACGCCTTGCGCTGGGACCACAAAACCGTTTTATCGATCTTGGCTTGGCTGACCTATGCGCTGCTCATTTGGGGACGCCAAGCCAGAGGGTGGCGCGGCCCCTTAGCGATTCGCTTGCTCTACTTAGGCTCAGCCATGCTGCTGCTGGCCTATGTGGGATCACGCTTTGTGCTGGAAGTGCTTTTGCATAAAGTCTTATGAAATACCTTTTTTTGATTGCTGTCATCGGTTTGGTGCTTTGGTGGCTAAAAATGCAGCGCCGTGACAGAAACAAAAATCCGGATGACGTAAATCATGCGCAAAAGGCTCAGCATATGGTTCGATGCGCGCATTGCGACCTGCACCTGCCCCAATCCGACGCCCTTGAGGGCTCACTTGGTTTTTATTGCAGCACAGCGCACCGAGACACCAAGGAAGGCTAGTCAGTATGTCCGTTTGTTGGTCCAAGGGGTGGTACAGGTTTGCCAAGCACGTTCCCTCGCCCAACTTCGAAGCTCGCCCAACGGGTGTTTCAACCGACTTGCTGGTGATGCACTCCATCAGCTTGCCCCCCGGGCAGTTCAGTGGCCATGCCATTGAACAGTTTTTCACCAATACCCTTGACCACGACAGCCACCCCTATTACGACCAACTGCGTGGCCTCAAGGTTTCTGCGCATTTTTTGATTCGCCGTGGCGGCGAGTTAATACAGTTTGTCAGTTGTGACCAGCGAGCTTGGCATGCGGGTGTGTCAACCCATGCAGGCCGCAGCAATTGCAATGACTTTTCTATCGGAATAGAGCTTGAAGGCTTAGAGGGCGACACTTTCAGCGCATACCAATACGAAAGTTTAATTTCTCTTTTACCTGTGCTTCTGTCTCAATACCCTATTTCTTGCATTGCGGGGCATGAGCATATTGCACCTGAACGGAAAAAAGACCCAGGAGAGGGTTTTGATTGGCGGTATTTGCAACAAGGTGTGGGTCTGAAAGCTACGTACTTTCCCGCAGAGCTTGGCTTAAATTAATTAATTCGCATTTTTTTCACAAACACTACACGTAGTGTGTTGAAAAGAGTTTCGACCCCATATATAGTGTGGGGTAGTCACATTTTGTTTTTTGCCTGTTACCAAAAACAGGCCGCACTTCATACGTTAACCAAAGCATTCAGAACAACAGGAATTAAATCAAGATGCAAATTGCTTCCTCCTCTGCAGTCAGCAGCAACTATGTCAACCCCGCTGACTTGACTGACGCCAATAAGTCCTCTGCGCTTCAGACCAACCTTAGTAACTACCAAATCATTCGACGCAACGGCGCTGTGGTTCCTTTCGAACCCGCCAAGATTGCTGTTGCCATGATGAAAGCGTTTTTGGCTGTTCACGGCACACAAGGCGCTGCTTCCGCCAGCGTTCGCGAAACGGTTGACCAACTCACCCAAGCCGTTGTGCGTGCGCTCATGCGCTCACGCCCAGGAGGCGGCACTTTTCATATTGAAGACGTTCAAGACCAAGTTGAACTCGGCCTCATGCGCGGTAGTCACCATGAAGTTGCGCGTGCCTATGTTTTGTACCGCGAAAGAAGAACCCAAGAGCGCGCCGCCCAAAAAGAGCAGGCCCTTCCCGCTGAACCCGTCTTGCATGTCATTGACGGCGGTAAACGCATGGTGCTTGACACGGCACGTCTGCGCGGATTGGTCGAGGCTGCTTGCGCGGGTTTGAATGCAGACATCCAAGCCGAACCCATCCTCAATGAAACCATGCGAAACCTCTACGACGGTATTCCCATGGAAGAGGTGCACAAGGCATCTGTGCTTGCAGCGCGCACACTCATTGAGAAAGAGCCCGATTACACCTACGCCACAGCTCGCTTGTTGATGTACTCCATTGCCAAAGAAGTTTGGGGCAAGGAAGTTACGCAAGCCGAAATGGCTCAAAACTACATCGATCACTTCGCAAGTTGCATCAAAAAGGGCGTCGACAACGATCTCCTAGACGCTCGTTTGCTGCAATTTGATTTGCCTCGCTTGGCTAAGGCGCTGAAAGCCGAGCGCGATCTTCAGTTTGATTACTTGGGTTTGCAAACCCTGTATGACCGCTATTTTTTGCATGTACGCAAACAGCGCATCGAGTTACCTCAGTCGTTTTTCATGCGCGTTGCCATGGGTTTGTCGCTGGGCGAAGTCAACCGCGAAGAGCGTGCCATTGAGTTTTATGAAGTATTGTCATCGTTTGACTTCATGTCCAGCACCCCTACCCTGTTCAACAGTGGCACCTTGCGTCCCCAGTTGTCCAGTTGCTACCTGACCACCGTGCCAGACGATCTTGATGGCATTTACGAATCCATCAAAGAGAACGCCTTACTCTCCAAATTCGCGGGTGGGTTAGGCAACGATTGGTCCCGTGTGCGCGCCTTGGGTTCACACATCAAAGGCACCAATGGCGAATCGCAAGGCGTTGTTCCCTTTCTTAAAGTTGTCAATGACACCGCGGTGGCAGTGAACCAAGGTGGCAAACGCAAAGGCGCTGTTTGCACCTATTTGGAAACTTGGCACTTGGACATTGAAGAGTTTTTGGAGTTGCGCAAAAACACCGGTGACGACCGTCGCCGCACCCATGACATGAACACCGCCAACTGGATCCCCGACCTGTTCATGCGCCGCGTGATGGAAAAAGGCGAGTGGACATTGTTCTCCCCTTCAACCACACCAGACTTGCACGATAAATTTGGTAGCGAGTTTGAGAAAGCCTATACCAACTACGAAACACAGGCCAAGCAAGGCTTGATCCAACCGACCAAAACTTTGCAGGCGGCAGATCTGTGGCGCAAGATGCTGACCATGTTGTTTGAGACCGGTCACCCTTGGATCACTTTCAAAGATGCCTGCAATGTGCGCTCACCCCAGCAACACGTTGGTGTGGTGCATTCCTCCAACCTGTGTACCGAAATCACCCTCACCACCAGCGACACCGAAACCGCCGTTTGCAACTTGGGCTCTGTCAACCTGATTCAGCACCTTAAACAAGGCGCACACGGGCCTGAACTCGACCACGACAAACTCAAACGCACGGTGAACACCGCCATGCGTATGCTCGACAACGTGATCGACATCAACTACTACGCTGTCAAGAAAGCCCGCGACTCCAACTTCAAACACCGTCCTGTTGGCATGGGCATCATGGCTTTTCAAGACAGTCTGTATGAAATGCGTATGCCTTATGCATCCCAAGCGGCGGTCGAATTCGCAGATCGCTCCATGGAGGCTGTTTGTTACTACGCTTACTGGGCGTCTACCGAACTCGCCAAAGAGCGTGGTCGCTACTCCACCTACCAAGGTTCTTTGTGGGACCAAGGTGTGCTCCCATTGGATACGCTAGACCTGCTGGAAAAAGCCCGCGGTGGTTATATCGAAACCGATCGCAGCACCACCTTGAACTGGGAAGCGTTGCGTCAAAAAATCAAAACCGACGGCATGCGCAACTCCAACTGTGTCGCCATTGCCCCGACGGCCACCATCTCTAACATTGTGGGTGTTGACGCTTCTATTGAGCCGTGTTTTGGCAACTTATCGGTCAAATCCAATTTGTCAGGCGAGTTCACCATCATCAACGCCTATTTGGTGAAAGATCTCAAGCGCCTTGGCTTGTGGGACGACGTGATGGTCATGGACCTCAAGCATTTTGACGGCTCTTTGCGCCCCATTGACCGCGTACCGCAAGACCTTAAAGATTTGTATGCAACCGCCTTCGAAGTGGAAACCCAGTGGTTGGTCGAAGCTGCTGCACGTCGCCAAAAATGGATTGACCAAGCGCAATCCCTCAATATTTACATGGCTGGTGCTTCAGGTAAAAAGCTTGACGAAACCTACAAACTTGCTTGGTTGCGCGGTCTCAAAACCACCTACTATTTGCGCACCACCAGCGCCACACAGGTTGAAAAGTCGACTGTTCAATCTGGCTCGCACAACGCCGTGGCCTCTGGCTCTGGTTCGGGTCTGAGCGCCATGGAAGTGGCAGCCGCGAGTGCACGCGCACAAGTTCAATCGCAAGCGCCAGCAACTGACATCAAAGTGTGCGGTATTGATGACCCTACCTGTGAAGCCTGTCAATAACACCTCCTGTTTGCCAAACGTACACACCTGTGTACGTCGACGCAAATCAACAACAAAGCCCGAGAGGAATGTGAATAAATTCTGTGAATTTCTCATTTCTCCATTGATAATCAGAATAATGGAAACGCCACTATGTTGACCTGGGAAGAAGAAGCACCATCACTGTCGTCTGTTCCTTTACAAGGGAATGTTTCGCCGCCTCCTGCAGTTGCATCACCCCCACCCACCACACGTGTTCTTGACGATGGTGCCGTGGTGTCTGCTACAGCCCCTGCGCCAGCAGCCCCCGCCCAAACGGCAAACAGTCGGCGCGTGAATGCGGCTGACAAGCGCATCATCAATGGTCAGACCGATGTCAACCAGTTGGTCCCCTTTAAATACAAATGGGCCTGGGAAAAATACCTCGCCACCTGTGCCAACCACTGGATGCCGCAAGAGGTCAATATGACCCGCGACATTGCCTTGTGGAAAGACCCCAATGGTCTGACCGAAGATGAACGCCGAATCATCAAGCGCAATTTAGGTTTTTTTGTGACTGCTGATTCATTGGCCGCCAACAATATTGTGCTGGGTACCTACAGACACATCACAGCGCCCGAATGCCGACAGTTTTTGTTACGTCAGGCATTTGAAGAAGCTATTCACACCCACGCCTACCAGTACATCGTTGAATCCTTAGGGCTTGATGAAAGTGAAATATTCAATGCCTACAACGAGGTTCCCTCTATACGCAACAAAGACGAATTCTTGATTCCCTTCATTGGGGCAATCATGGATCCTCATTTCCACACTGGCACCCCTGAGACTGACCAGACCCTGCTGAAGTCTCTCATTGTGTTCGCGTGTTTGATGGAAGGTCTGTTCTTCTATGTCGGTTTCACCCAGATTTTGGCCTTAGGTCGCCAAAATAAAATGACGGGTGCAGCAGAGCAATACCAGTACATCTTGCGCGATGAATCCATGCACTGCAATTTTGGTATTGATTTGATCAACCAAATCAAACTTGAAAATCCGCATTTATGGACAAGTGAATTCAAGGCAGACATCATCGACCTCTTCCACCAAGCGGTTGAGCTTGAATACCGCTATGCAGAAGACACCATGCCTCGCGGTGTTTTGGGCATGAATGCTTCCATGTTCAAGGGCTATTTGCGCTACATTGCTAATCGCCGGGCCACCCAAATTGGACTCGAGACCTTATACCCGAATGAAGAAAATCCGTTTCCTTGGATGAGCGAAATGATTGATCTGAAAAAGGAACGCAATTTCTTTGAAACGCGTGTGATCGAGTACCAAACCGGCGGCGCGCTGTCTTGGGACTGATGAACACCATGCATTACCTCTTTGTTCAAACACTTAATGACTTAGTTCAAGTCAACAGTGCTTGGACTCACCCCGTTCATGGAATTGGACACCTGTCCAGTTCCATGAATCTCTTGGCTTTGAAGAAGGGCTAAGTGTTTTGAACCAACGATCTGAAAACTTGATCTAGGAGTATCTAATGGCAACTGCAAAAAAAACCGCTGCAAAAAAACCAGCAGCAAAAAAGAAGCCGGCAGCAAAAAAAGCTGTTGCTAAGAAACCAGCCGCAAAAAAAGTGGCTGCTAAAAAACCTTTAGCGAAGAAAAAACCAGTCGCTAAAAAGGCACCTGCTAAAAAACCAGCAGCTAAGAAAAAGCCAGCAGCCAAAAAAGCGCCTGCTAAAAAGACCGTAGCGAAGAAAAAACCAGTCGCTAAAAAGGCAGCTGCTAAAAAACCAGCAGCTAAGAAAAAACCCGCTGCTAAAAAACCAGCAGCAAAAAAGAAGCCAGCAGCAAAAAAAGCACCCGCTAAAAAGGTTGCTTCAAAAAAAAAACCAATCGCTAAGAAAGTAGCGGCTGCAAAACCTGCCGTGCGCGTGACTAAGCCTTCAGCTGTGCAACATGTGGCTCAAACCACGCTGAACCCACAAGCTGCTTGGCCTTTTCCGACAGCGTCAAAGCCCTAACTGATTCAGTAAGGGTCTTTCGCCCACTCCCAACCCGGTGCATGCACCGGGTTTTTTTATGTCAGTTGGTAATTTTGAGGGCCACGACTGGCTATTTTGATGGCGCCTACACGGTTGCCCAACTCGGCGCACTTAAGCAAATCCCATCCTTGCTCTAAGCCAAACAATAAAGCACCTCGCCAAGCATCGCCACAGCCCGTAGGGTCGACCACTGCTTGTGCTTTCACAGGATCCACCACATGTTTATGGCCTTGCTGCCAAACCTCACACCCGTGCGCACCCAAGGTCACGATCAATCCTTTCACATGCGAAGAAATATCCGCTGAACTCCAACCCGTACGGTCACTCAGCATTTTTCCTTCATAGTCATTGACCGTGACCCATGTTGCCAACTCAATGAAATGGCGCAACTCTTGGCCATCAAACATGGGTAAACCTTGGCCGGGATCAAACACAAAAGGAATCCCTGCATCGGCCATCTGCTGCGCATGGGAAAGCATGGCGTCGCGTCCGTCGGGTGAAATGATGCCCAGACGTATATCCGGATGCTTTTCGACATGCAAAGCATGGGCTTGCATCATGGCGCCAGGATGGAAAGCGGTGATTTGATTGTTATCCAAGTCAGTCATGATCATGGCTTGGGCAGTGAAGGTGTCGTCAATGGTTTTGATATGCGCTGTTGATATGCCAAGGTCTTGTAAGCGTTGCAAATAACTAGCACCGTCATTGCCCAAGGTTGCCATGGGCAATGGCTCAGCACCCAAAAGCTTCATGCTGTAGGCGATATTTCCAGCGCAGCCGCCAAAATCTCGCTGCAATCGAGGCACCAGAAAGGACACATTCAAAATATGCAGTTGCTCCGCAAGAATTTGTTCTTTGAAGCGTCCCTCAAAATGCATGATAGTGTCAAAAGCCAATGAACCGCAAATCAGTGCTGCCATGAAAAATCCTAGTGTGTTAAGGGTAAAAAAGTAAAGCTCGGAAGCCGCTGATTTTGCCAGCCAACGGTTCTTGAACAGAAAAAACCATTTCCACTGTTTGGGTGCGCATTGGCTTGAGCGCCTCGGGCAGATCTATCTCTTGGGCTAACCACACCTTGCGCACGACGTCCCCCTCCTCATCATTGGTGAGGGTGAGTTCAAGTGCAGGCGTAGCCAAAAAATAGGCGGCTTGATTTTTCACTGACAAGGTAAATGAGAACTGATCATCCCCGAGTTGTTTAAAGTTGGTGTTGTCAATGGCCACTTTATCGGGCTCTTTTGGCCAATCCACTTGACAACCTAAGATCTGACAAACTGAGTTGAATAAAGGGGACACACTGCGGTTCATCGCTACCAATATGTCGCGCTGAAACACAAGCACTTGCCCCAATAAAACTGCAGCCGCCAGCAGTGTCACCACCACCGCTAATGCAGGGTTGGAGTTGTTGACAGGTTGCCACACAGGAGGCGTTACCGGTACAACGGGCGCAGCAGGTATATCTGCAGGGGAGACAACGAGAGATTCTTTAGCGGCGGACTCGGTTTCGCTTTGTGGGGTATCTAATTCAAATAAATGCTGATCGACCTCAAACACATGGGCACATCGACCACAGCGCACCCATGCATCGGCAGCACTGTAATGCTCAGCTTGAATCGCAAAAGCGGTCTTGCACTGAGGACAAAGGGTGACTATCGACATGGGTGTCGATTTTAGTTTGTCATCAATACCCAACCGTCCAAGCTATCGGCAACTTGGAGTTGGATGTAAGGTGCATAGGCGAGTTGTATTTCTTCAACCTGTCGACTCAAAATGCCAGCCAAAACCAAGTGTCCACCTGTCTGTACGTGGCCACACAACAAGGGGGCCAGCACCTTCAAGGGTGCGGCCAAAATGTTGGCGACTACCAAGCCATAAAGTCCTTGCGCCATATCTGGCAAACCGGTATTCACAGTCACTTGGTTGGCTGTGGCATTCGCAAGGGCAGCTGTCACGGCGTCTGCGTCAATGTCGACCGCGTCCACGCTGCCCGCACCGCACATGGCTGCTCCAATAGCCAAAATACCCGAGCCACAACCGTAATCCAATACCCGACTTGCCGGGGCCACATGATGGGCAATCCAGCGCAAACACATGCGCGTGGTGGGATGGGTGCCAGTGCCAAATGCCAAACCAGGGTCTAGACGAATCACCTTGCTCGCTTGGGCAGGTGCTTCATGCCAAGTAGGAACAACCCATAACGCAGAGGTGATTTCTACGGGTTCAAATTGCGACTGGGTTAAGCGCACCCAGTCTTGGTCGGGGACTTCAGCAATGCGTTGCACGCTGGCTTTGCCAAAAAAATCTTGCAACTTCAAAAGGTGAGCAGCTTGCTCGGCCAAAGCTTGTTCGGCAAACAGCGCCACCACCTGTGAGTGAAGCCAGCCTGAGGCAGGTGCAGGCATACCAGGTTCACCAAACAAAGCTTGCTCTTGCTCGGTGTGGGCATCGGCGTCTTCTACAGAGACGCTCAACGCATCTAAGGCCAAGAGCGCTTCACTGATGGTCTCGACTTGGTCTTGCGCACACAGCAGGATCAACTCGAACATCAGACGACAGATGCTCTCACTGCCAACCACTCTTCCAAATAGTGGATATTGGTACCACCTGCAATAAAGCCCGGGTCCATCATGATTTCGCGGTGCAAAGCAATATTGGTTTGAATGCCTTCCACCACGGTTTCACCCAAAGCAGTTCGCATACGTGCCAAAGCATGTTCGCGGTTGTCTCCATACACAATGATTTTGCCAATCATGGAGTCGTAATAGGGTGGGACAAAGTAATTGCTGTAAATATGGGAGTCGACCCTGACCCCCGGCCCGCCAGGTGGGTGCCACATGGTGATGCGTCCGGGCGATGGTGTGAATTTGAACGGGTCTTCGGCATTGACACGGCACTCCATCGCATGACCTTTGATCACAACCTGGCGTTGGGTATAGGGCAATTTTTGTCCTGCAGCGGTCATGATTTGGGTTTTAACGATATCAATGCCTGTGATGAACTCAGTTACCGGATGCTCAACCTGCACCCTTGTGTTCATCTCAATGAAATAGAACTCGCCGTTTTCATACAAAAACTCAAAAGTTCCAGCACCGCGGTAGCCCATTTTTTTGCAAGCTGCCACACAACGCTCGCCTATGCGTTCAATCAATTTGCGGGCAACGCCGGGCGCAGGCGCCTCTTCAATGACTTTTTGGTGACGCCGTTGCATGGAGCAGTCGCGCTCACCTAAGTAAATGGCGTTTTTGTAGTTGTCCGCCAGAATTTGGATTTCAATATGTCTGGGGTTTTGTAAAAACTTTTCCATGTACACGGCTGGGTTGCCAAAGGCAGCGCCTGCTTCGGCCTTGGTGGTTTGCACCGCATGGATAAGGGCAGCCTCGTTGTGCACCACACGCATACCTCGCCCACCACCGCCACCAGCGGCTTTGATGATGACAGGATAGCCAATGGCTTTGGCAATTCTGCGAATTTGGGCGGGATCGTCGGGCAGCTCACCTTCAGAGCCTGGTACACAGGGAACACCCGCTTTGATCATGGCTTGCTTGGCGGATACCTTGTCGCCCATCATCCGAATGGACTCTGGGGTGGGGCCAATGAAGGTGAAGCCACTTTTTTCAACCCGTTCAGCAAAATCAGCGTTTTCACTTAAGAAACCGTAGCCAGGGTGAATGGCCTCTGCGTCGGTCACCTCAGCGGCCGAAATGATGGCCGGCATATTGAGGTAACTGAGGGTGGACGATGCGGGGCCGATGCACACGGCCTCTTCGGCCAATTTCACATATTTGGCTTCGCGGTCGGCTTCGGAATACACCACCACGGCTTCCACGCCCAGTTCTCGGCAAGCACGCTGAATTCGCAGCGCGATTTCGCCGCGGTTGGCGATCAAGATTTTTTTAAACATGCGCCGGCGTCAATCGATATGGAACAAGGGCTGACCGTATTCCACAGCTTGGCCGTTATCAACCAAGATACGGGTGATGGTGCCGCTTTTATCTGCCTCGATTTCATTCAAAATCTTCATGGCTTCAATAATGCAAATGGTTTCACCTTCCTTCACCACAGTGCCGACTTGAACAAAGGGCTTGGCTTCAGGACTGGAAGAGGCGTAATAAGTACCCACCATCGGGGACTTAACCACATGACCCGCAGCAGCAGCTTGCTCGGCTTCAGACAAAACCGCTGGGGCAGCTGCTATGGGCGCACCCACTATTGGTGCAGCAACAACGGGGGCGGCTATTGGCGCGGCCACCATCGCACCGACTGGGCCTTTGACAATGCGCACCTTGCCCTCGGCCTCGGTGATTTCCAATTCCGAGACATTGGAGTCTGAGACCAAGTCGATCAATGTTTTAAGTTTTCTTAAGTCCATGAATTTTGTAGTCTTCTGCGGTTAACAGCGATTAAAGTTGCGCCATTGTAAAGATAACGGCAAAGTCGATGGGAGTCCTAATTTACACCCATTCGCGCATTTCTTGACTAGATAATTTTCCTAATTTTTGCACGACCAGTCCACCTTGGGCATTTAAAACCAGTGTAAAAGGCAAACCGCCCGAAGGGTTGCCCAGTTGTCGCACCAGCTCGGTACCGCCCAAACCGGCGAAACCGATGGGGTAGTTTACGGGGTTTTGTTTCAAAAAGCGTTTGACAGCGCTGGGTTGATCGATGGCCAATCCCACAACTTGCCAGCTTTTAGATTGGTTTTCTTGAAAGAAGGCCTCCAATAAAGGCATTTCTTCAACACAGGGGGTACACCAAGTAGCCCAAAAAT
>JBILIR010000273.1:0-3039 GCA_044368955.1 Limnohabitans sp. | reverse complement strand
TTTCTGGATAAAAGTGTGTGTGCTCAATGCCATTCAAGGCGAGTTGACGCAAGCTTTGCGGTGCTTTGTCCTTGGTGAACACGCCCACACCGTCGTCCATGCGGATGAACCACTGGGCCGCTGCGCGGTAAATGACCGGTGTTTTGTGCCGCCAGCAATGCGGGTAGCTGTGGGTGATGGGGTGGGTGGCCATCAAGCGGTCGGCATTTTTCAGCGCCTCCAAAATGACCGGCACCGCCTTCCAAATGTGCTGACCGCCAAAGAGCGGGAAGTCGGCGGCATAAGCGCCATTGCCTTGCACCGGGTTCAAGATGTCGGTGTACTTCATGCCATGGGCCAGGCAACTGTTGTAGTCGTCCAAACCATAAGCAGGGGCGCTGTGGACGATACCCGTACCGTCGTCTGCGGTGGCGTAGTCGGCCAGGAAGACGGGTGCGATGCGTTTGAAGCCACCGTCCACATGTGAGAGTGGGTGGTGGAATTCGATCAGGTCGAGCTTGGCACCCAAGGCTGTGGCCACCACTTGGCCGCTGAGTTGCCAGCGTTCCAAACACTTGTCCACCAAGGATTCAGCGCAGATGTACAAGCCCTGGGCGGTGTCGACCAGTGCATAGCTCAATTCGGGGTTGAGGTTCAAAGCTTGGTTGGCGGGAATGGTCCAAGCCGTGGTGGTCCAAATGACCGCGAACGCTGGCTTGTTCAACTTAGGCAAACCAAAGGCAGCGGCCAGTTTCTCGGGTTGGGCGCACAAAAACGCCACGTCCAAGGTGTCGCTTTTCTTGTCGGCGTATTCAATTTCAAACTCAGCGAGTGACGAGCCGCAATCGAAACACCAGTAAACCGGCTTCAAGCCACGGTAGACAAACCCGCGTTCAATGACGCGTTTGAAAGCGCGTATTTGCCCGGCTTCGTTGGCGGGGTCCATGGTGCGATAGGGTCGGTCCCAGTCGCCCAAGACGCCCAGGCGTTTGAAGTCTTCGCGCTGCTGGCCAATTTGCTCGGTGGCAAAGGCGCGGCTTTTGGCCTGCATATCGTCACGGCTCAACTTTCGGCCATGCAGTTTTTCAATGGCGTTTTCAATCGGCAAACCATGGCAGTCCCAGCCGGGGATGTATTGCGCATCAAAGCCTGCCAATTGCTTGGACTTGACGATCATGTCTTTGAGCACCTTGTTCAATGCGTGTCCGATGTGCAACTGACCATTGGCATAAGGTGGTCCATCGTGCAGCACAAACAAGGGCTGACCACGGCGAGCGATGCGCAGTTTTTTGTACAGGCCTTGGTTTGACCAAGCTTGGGTCCATGCCGGTTCGCGCTTGGGCAAATCTCCCCGCATCGGGAAGGGCGTGTCCATCATGTTGATGCGGGTGTCGGGGGTGTTGGTTTTATCGTTCATATTTTTTCAAACCACTGACGTGCATCCATGCAGTCTTGGGCAATGCCTTGTTCCAGAGATTCAAGGCTGTCGTATTTCAATTCATCGTGCAATTTATGCAGCAAATCCACTTGTATGAGTTTACCGTAGCCCCCGTCTATGCCGAGGGTGGCTGGCCAATCTAGGCAATGGGTTTCCAGCAGTACTTGACCCCCGTTGACATCGTTAGGGTCTAACGATGGGCGAACGCCCAAATTGGCCACACCTTGAAGGGGTTTGTCGCCTAATCCGTGTACCAGCACCACAAAGATGCCACTCGCTGCAGGTTTCGCATGTGGGAAGCGCAGGTTCAGGGTGGGACATTTCAATTCGCGCCCCAGTTTGCGACCATGCACCACATGGCCCGAGATGGCATAAGGTCGCCCCAACAGTTGCGCAGCATCAGCCAAGCGCCCCTGCGCAAGGGCCTCGCGCACCGCTGAACTCGACACCCGAACACTGGCATGGGCTTGGGCGGGGTCAGACACTTCGTAGCTGTTCATCCTCGCCACTTCAAAGCCCAGTTGTTGCCCGCTGCGCGACAAGGAAGCGTAATCACCGGCACGCTTGGCGCCATAGCAAAAGTCGTCCCCCACCAAGATGTAGCGGGTGCCCAAGCCTTGCACCAAGACCTGCTGCACAAAATCGTCGGGCGACAGACTGGAGAGCCAAGCATTGAAAGGCATGACCAGGCATTGGTCAATGCCGCAAGCTTCTAATTCGGCAAGTTTGTCGCGCAAACTGGCAATGCGTTGTGGCGCCATCTCGGGCTTGCCAAGTTGTTGCGCAAAGTAGTCGCGGGGATGCGGCTCGAAGGTCATCACGCATGAGGGCAGGGCGCGGTGTCGCGCTTCGTTGCGCAGCAAAGCCAGCATGGCTTGGTGGCCACGGTGAACGCCATCGAAATTACCGATGGTGACCGCACAGGCTGGCGCCAATTTGGGATGGTGAATACCGCGAAAGATCTGCATGGCTAAGAGAGGTCTGACAAAGTAGTTTCATGAAAACAAGGTATATTGTCTAGGAATCGACGTCAGTGCTCGCTTTGATCTCTGTGGAGGTGAATGTTGAAGGTGTTGAAGCTGTCAGCCCAAGGGTTGCCGCAATCATGGATTTCGCTGGAACAAGCCGTCATCCATTACGCGGCGGAAGAAGTGCGCTGGGAAGCTGGTGCCCAAATCGCGGTGTTTCGTGGCGGCCACAACGCCATCACCGGCGAGCAATCCATCATCACGGTCAACAGCATCATTGGCACCAAGGGCGTGCCAGGCATCAACCCCTTTGACCTCAAGCCTGGCTTGACCAACAGCAAACTGTTTGCCCGCGATCGCAATATCTGCGCTTATTGCGGTGACGACTTCCACGAAACCGAACTCACCCGCGAACACATCATCCCCTTTGGCCAGCAAGGCATGGACACATGGATGAACGTGGTGACCGCTTGCCGTGCTTGCAACCACCGCAAAGCCAACCGCACACCCGAGCAAGCGCGTATGCCTTTGCTTTACACCCCTTATGTGCCCACCCTTTGGGAAGACTTTATTCTGCGCAACCGCCGCATACTGGCCGACCAGATGGAGTTTTTAACCGCGCACTTGCCGCGTAACTCAAGACTCGCTGCCTGA
>JBILIR010000272.1:0-3045 GCA_044368955.1 Limnohabitans sp. | reverse complement strand
AAGCCCAAAGGGGTTTCGGTGTTGGGAGCCGCAAGCAAGGCTTCGACCTGGGCTTCGCTCAGAGTTTGGGGCAGACGAGGGGCTTGCTTGGCAGTCAGCAGTTTCAAAGTGGGGTCGGTGCTGACATGCTTTTCGCGCAAAGCCCATTGGTAAAACCGTCGCAAAACCGTCAAGCGCCGGTTGGCGGTACTGGCGCGGGTTTGGTCAAAGCGATCTGCAAAATAGGCCTGAACATCGTTTTCACCCGCGTGTTCTAGCGTCAAAGATTGCGCCTGCAACCATTGCAAAAAACCTTGCATATCGCGCCGGTAGGCAGCCAAGGTATTGGGCGACAAGCCATCTTCAAGCCACAAGGCGTCAATGAAACCACCTACCAAAGGGATCGGTTCAGTCGAGCTTGAGTTTTTGGGCATCGACCACCTTTTTATACACCTCAAACTCCGCTTTCAGCTGCTGGGCAAATTGCTCTGGGGTATTGCCAATCACCTTGGACCCCGTGGCTTCGATGCGCTTGATCACCGCGGGGTCTTGCAGCACTTTCAGCAGTGAGGCATTGAGTTTTTGCACCAACTCTTTGGGCATGCCCTTGGGGCCGTAAATGCCGTAAAAAGCGGGCCGGTTAACGGGCTCCAAGCCCAGCTCTTTGAAGGTGGGTACCCCAGGCAACTCAGGCAGTCGCTCAGGTGTGGCAACTGCCATGGCGATGAGGCGCTTGTCTTTGATGTGCGGCAACGCTGATGGCAGGTTGTCAAAAATGATCATGATCTGACCGCCCAGGGTGTCGCGCAAAGCCGGGCCGCCGCCGCTGTAAGGGATGTGCACGATAAAGGTTTTGGTCAGGTTTTTGAACAACTCCATTTGCAAATGGCCTATGCCACCCGTACCTGACGAGGCGTAGTCGTAATGCCCGGGCTTGCGGCGCAATTCCGCCAGCAGGCCAGCAAAGTCTTTAGCGGGAAATGAGGGGTTGATGGCCAGCACATTGGGGGTTGCCGCCATGTTGGTGATGGGTGAAAAGTCTTTTAAGGGGTCGTAGGGGACTTTGGGGTTGATGGCTGGGTTGGTCGCGTTGCTCGACGCTGTTGCCAGCCCCAAGGTGTAGCCGTCGGCTGCGGCACGGGCCACTTCTGCCGCCCCCAAGACGCCACCCCCACCCGCTTTGTTGTCCACCACCACGGTTTGTCCAAGCAATTTACCCAAGGGTTCGGCGACGATGCGTGCCATCAGGTCGGTGGTACCACCTGCTGCAAACGGCACCACCAAGCGTATGGGTTTGCTCGGGTAGTTTTGCGCCCAAGCCTGTGAACTGAGCAAACAGCTAAGCACCCAGCCCCAAAAAAAGATTTTTTTCATACCACCACCGGTTCAGGTTCAAGTCGAATGCCAAAACGCTCGTACACACTGGTTTGAATGGCTTGAGCCAAGGTCACCACCTCGCCGCCGGTGCAGGGCTGGGTCAAGCCGCCTTTGTTGACAATCACCAACGCTTGTTTTTCATAGACCGCTGCATTGCCCACCGATTTGCCGCGCCAACCGCAAGCGTCAATCAACCAAGCGGCAGCCAATTTGAAACGGCCATCGGCGAGTTGGTAATGCACCAAGCGCGGCTCGCGGGCAATGATGTCTTGGCATTGTTCTGCGGTCACTGTGGGGTTTTTGAAAAAACTACCTGCATTGCCAATGACTGCGGGGTTGGGCAACTTGGCGCTGCGTATCTCGCACACCCAGTCAAACACCTGTTGCGCTGTGGGATGGGCTATGCCTTTTTGCGCCTGCTTTTTTTCCAAATCGGCGTAGCTGATCTCGGGCTTCCATTTTTTGGGCAAACGAAACCGCACTTGGGTAATCAGGGCTCGGCCCAAAAGCCCCAAATCGCGGCTGTCAGCAGCGGCGTGTTTGAACACAGAGTCTCGGTAGCCAAAGGCGCATTGCGCTGCGTCCAGGGTGAAGTGTTGACCCGTGAGCAAATCGACGGCATCCAAAGACTCAAACCGGTCTTGCAACTCCACGCCATAAGCACCGATGTTTTGCACCGGCGACGCGCCCACCATGCCCGGAATCATGGCCAAGTTTTCCAAGCCAGGCCAGCCTTGCTCTAAGGTCCAAGCCACAAAGTCGTGCCAGTCTTCTCCCGCAGCGGCTTGAATAACCCATGCTTTATCGTCCTCAGAAATCAGTTGCCGGCCTTGCAACTCGACCTTGATGACCAAGCGCTTGATGTCGCCCGTGATGACGATGTTGCTGCCACCGCCCAAGACGAAATGCGGTTCTAGGCGCAAGGGGTCGGCAAGCAATGCTTGGACGTCGTCCATGGTGAGAAGGCGCAGCAGCCGCTCGGCACGGGCCGCGATGCCAAAGCTGTTGTGCGGCTGCAGGGGGACGTTGGTCTCGATAATCATGTGAGAATTGTCGCACCCTGAACTTCTGAAGTACCAACCATGCCCTCTTTTGATACTGTTTGCGAAGCCGACCTGGTTGAAGTGAAAAATGCCGTCGACAATACCGCCAAGGAAATTGGCACACGTTTCGATTTCAAAGGCACCTCTGCAGCCATCGAATTGAAAGACAAAGACATCACCCTGATCGGTGACAGTGACTTTCAGTTACAGCAAATAGACGACATCTTGCGCAACAAATTGGCCAAGCGCAATGTGGATGTGCGTTTCCTCGACAAAGGCGACGTGCAAAAAATGGGCGGCGACAAGGTGAAACAGGTGGTGAAAGTGCGCAACGGCATTGCCAGCGAAGACGCCAAAAAGATTCAGCGCATCATCAAAGACAGCAAGCTGAAAGTGCAAGCTGCTATCCAAGGTGAGTCGGTGCGAGTGACCGGCGCCAAGCGGGACGATTTGCAAGCAGCCATGGCCTCTATTCGCAAAGACATGCCTGACTTACCGCTCAGCTTCGATAACTTCCGCGATTAATTTCGTCATTGCGAGACCTTACCGTCATTGCGAGCGCAGCGAAGCAATCTCCTGTCATTGCGAGGCACGCCGTGCCGAAGCAATCCCCCGTCATTGCGAGCGCAGCGAAGCAATCCCCCGT
>JBILIR010000271.1:0-3048 GCA_044368955.1 Limnohabitans sp. | reverse complement strand
ATCGAGCTGACCTGCTCAGAAGCCAAGTACTCAATTCCAGTCACGGTTTTGGAAGAGCCCGCCTCATGACCGGTCACTTTGTGACTGATAGCCATCGAGGTACCCGTCACCGACTGAGCAGAGCGGGTAGGCCGCAAAGAAACCTTTGCAGTCTCAGCCTGTGTTTCATGTTTCGCCCGCATGCGACCGCTGGGTTTGGTCGAAGCAGCGTCGGGGCTTTGACGGCCCACAATGGCGCGCACCAAACGTCGCTGCTTGGCCACCTCACGTCCAGAGGTGCCTTTGGCAATCGCTTGTTGCCAATCCGTATGGGGGGCGACATGGGCCAGTTTGGTGGCAGCGGCCACACGCAAAGCGCCTTGTTTACCGTCCGACGCCATTGTAGCGCGACGGGCACGGGCTAAGGCGCGAGAAGTACCTGAACCTGCAACTGCCTGCTGTGGAACATTCAAAGAACAAGCCCCTTTTCCGAAGCAACCACAGCCGCAGCCTTGTGGCTTTGCGGGTTCATCCATTAGACTTACGTCCGCACGAACACTGGCCATGGCTGGCTTGACCCGGGGAGAAGTTCCAGCTGACTTGGCATTGGCGGATTTGGTCGTGCCGGACTTGCCGCGCAGTGCCATGGCTTGACGCCGTTGCAAGGCCAGTTCACGACCCGAAAGAGTCACCTGATTCGAGCTTGATGCGTTGCTTGTCATCTCTCGCTTCTTTCAGCGATGAACAACGAAAGACATGCCTTGGCTTTGGGAGTAGTTGTCATATGCAATTACTCGCACCAAGTGGTTGGGGAACTCCCGGTGGCAGGCTTCAATTTCAGCCAATACCGCATCTACCGACTGTTCACCAAACAAGGGCAACTTCCACATGTACCAAAAGTTGCTGGTGGCGACCGTGCCTTTTTCGGTGTGCTCCACAGCTGGGTTCCAACCTTGAGCGATGGAATAAGCGATTTGGCGACGGACTTGATCAGCCGTCATATTGGGCAAATAAGAGAAGGTTTCGTATTTTTGGGAAGATTTGTAGACTTGGACAGCCATGTCAGTTTCCTTTCAGGGGGGATAGGTGAAGCGTCTGTTGGACTTGAATCAATTACTTGTTAGCAATGTCTAACTTGTCCACGGTGTCGAACTCGAACTTGATCTCTTTCCAAGTCTCCATGGCAATCTTGAGTTCAGGCGAATGAGCAGCAGCAGAAGTCAAAATATCTTTGGCTTCTTTTTCCAACTGACGACCTTCGTTGCGCGCTTGCACACACGCCTCAAGTGCCACACGGTTGGCGCAAGCGCCGGCCGCGTTACCCCATGGGTGACCCAAGGTGCCACCACCAAATTGCAACACCGAATCATCACCAAAGATGTTGACCAACGCTGGCATGTGCCATACGTGGATACCACCTGAAGCGACAGCAAAGGCACCAGGCAAAGAACCCCAGTCTTGATCAAAGAAGATGCCACGTGCGCGGTCTTCAGGAACAAAAGATTCGCGCAGCAAATCGATCCAGCCCAGTGTGGAGGCACGATCGCCCTCGAGCTTGCCCACCACGGTACCGGTGTGCAGGTGGTCACCACCCGACAGTCGCAGAATTTTGGTAAGTACACGGAAGTGAATGCCGTGGTGCGGGTTGCGGTCGATCACGGCATGCATGGCGCGGTGAATGTGCAACAACATGCCATTTTCGCGACACCAGTTAGCCAGACCCGTATTGGCACAGAAGCCACCAGTGATGTAGTCGTGCATGATGATAGGTGCGCCGATTTCTTTGGCGTACTCAGCGCGCTTGTACATCTCTTCGGGTGTGGGCGCGGTCACATTGAGGTAGTGGCCTTTGCGCTCTCCGGTTTCTTGTTCGGCCTTCAAGGTGGCCTCTTGAACAAAATCGAAACGTTGACGCCAACGCATAAAGGGCTGGCTGTTAATGTTCTCGTCATCCTTGGTGAAATCAAGGCCACCGCGCAGACATTCGTACACTGCCCGACCATAGTTCTTTGCCGACAAACCAAGCTTAGGCTTGATGGTGCAGCCCAGCAATGGACGACCATATTTGTTCATGATGTCACGCTCGACTTGGATGCCCAAGGGAGGACCACCGCAGGTCTTGATGTAGGCGATAGGAAAACGCACATCTTCCAGTCGCAAGGCGCGAATGGCCTTGAAACCAAAAACGTTGCCAACCAAGGAAGTAAAGACGTTGACGACGGAACCTTCCTCAAACAAATCGATGGGGTAGGCAATGAAAGCGTAAAAACAGGTATCGTCACCAGGCACGTCTTCGATACGGTACGCACGGCCCTTGTAATAATCCAAGTCGGTTAGCAAATCGGTCCACACCGTGGTCCAAGTTCCTGTCGAAGACTCAGCAGCGACTGCTGCGGCTGCTTCTTCGCGGTCAATACCCGCCTGGGGCGTGATCTTGAAACAGGCCAAGATATCGGTGTCCAGGGGTGCGTAGTCAGGCATCCAGTAGGTCTGACGGTATTCCTTTACCCCTGCGTTATAGGTTTTTGTTGCCATACTTGAGCTCCTTGGGTCAAAACAAAATGAACAATGGAGAAAATTATTGATCCGACGACCAATAAATAAAAGTAAAATATCTAGACCGTTATCATTTATTTTTATAAATCTATGAGTCTGCGCCATGCCACGCTTCACCAACTGAGGATTTTTCAAGCGGTTGCCGAACACAACAGCTTTGCCCGCGCCGCCAAGGCGCTGCACCTCTCTCCGCCCACGCTATCGCTGCAAGTCAAACAGCTGGCAGAAACCGTGGGGCAGCCACTGTTTGAGCAATTGGGCAAAAAAATCTACCTGACCGCCGCCGGCAAAATATTGTCACAAGCCTCCCTAGATATCTCACAGCGAATGGATTTGCTGAGCGCAGAGCTCGCCGCTTTACAAGGCATGGAGCGAGGTAGTTTGAAGTTAGCGATTCTGACCACGGTGAAGTACACCGTACCGAAATTGCTGGGGGGTTTTTGTGCAGCCCACCCTGGCATTGATGTGGCCATGGTCGTGGGCAACCGAGAAAGCCTTTTGCAGCGTTTGGCC
>JBILIR010000268.1:0-3071 GCA_044368955.1 Limnohabitans sp. | reverse complement strand
TTCGGTTTTGAGAACGACCATGGGGTCTTTGCCGTGCATGATGACGTTGCCGGCGCGAATTTCTTGAGCTATTTTCATAAAGGTAGGGGCTTGGAAAAGCGGCTATTTTAGCCGTGCGCCGCAACGAAGCTTTCCAAGCGGGTTAACAAGTCGGTTTGGGCTTGCAAACTTTGTTGCAAAGCTTTCCCCCAAGCGGTCCATTCTTGCAAGTTGGCGGAGTTGATCTCAGGCAAGGCGGTGGGCGTTGTGGCGTTCCACGCCCAGTGGGCTTGTGCCACCACAGGCGGCGCATGGGTGGCTTCTAAAAACGCTTGCAGTTTGGGAATATGTGCACCATCGTCTTGCGGGTAGATCTGCCACAGCAAGGCTTTGCCTGCCCATATGGCCCTGATCAAAGAGTCTTCGCCGCGCACCAAATTCAGGTCTTGTGCGCTCAGCATGTCGTCAAACGCTGCATGTGAAAGATAGGGCAAGGCAGTGACTTCAAGCGTGGGATGGTGTTCCTGTTGTTGCAGGGCGCGACGCACCGCTTGCGTTGCACGGCCTGCCGTGACACTCAACTGAACCGTTTGCGGCAACTCGCTCAATTGCTTAAGCCACAAGCCCAAACCTGCGGGTTCGTAGCAAAACAAGCTGATGCGCAAGGGCTGCAAGCTGTTGTGTGAAATTGGCTGTGAGGCATGGTTTGTCGCCGAAAGCGGAATACCGCGCAGCAAGCCGCCGCTGTGCACATCCAGCCCAGGGTAGAAAAACCATTTGGTCATGCCTTTGGCCGGGCCGCTCATGATGGGCGAGGGCAGACCGTGGTTACGCATTGCGACAGCTTCGGCGCTGAAATACTCCAAGTTGATCCACACAGGGGGCTTGGTTTGGCTTGCCAAGGCGGCCTGCACATTCAGTGGCAATTCGCAGCCAAAGGCCTCGATCACCACATCGGGTGGCACTGGCGAGTTGTATGCGCCAGCCTCTGTAGGCCAAGCCAGCACCTTCACACCCTCACAGCCAACAGGGGCCATCCACGCCAAGGCACTGGCATCGTCCACATACAGCGTGACCTGTTTGCCCTTATTTGCCAACTGGGATGCGAGCCGCCAGCACACGCCAATGTCACCGTGGTTATCCACTACCCGACAAAAGATGGCCCAATGCTGTAATAGGCGGGAATTTGTCATGTCAAAAATCATAACCCTCTCTAACTTCTGCTTTGCATTCCGTTTATGAAAATCGCTAGCCGTGTTCTCTTTGTTGTCGCCTGTGTGATCTCCGCGGCATCGGTGTTGTTGGCTGCTTATGTGGCGCATCAGGGTGAGGCGCTGAGCCCATCTTCTTTGAAGTCTTTGCAGTCGGCTTTGCAAATGCAGCAAATCCATGCCTTGGCGTTGGCGCTTGTGTGTGCTGTGGCCATGCTGCATACCGCCAGCAAAACCTTGCTGTTGTCAGCGGTCTTGTTCACTGCAGGTTTGTTGATGTTCAGCCTCAATATCTGCCTGATTCACCTTGCCGACATCACAGTTTTCAGAGCCTTAACGCCTTATGGCGGCATGACCTTTGTTGCTGGATGGCTGGCCTTGGCGGCATGGGCTTGGCGGTTAAAGGCTCACTAATCTGTTTAACGCTTGTCTTCAATCTGTGAGGTCGGTACTTCCCGCACCTCGGCTTCAATGATGTCCTCGTCTGATCTGCGGCCACGCATATGTTGTGCCGCTTGCTTTTGCCATTGGCGGTAGGTGCTGAAAATCACCGCGATCTGCGGTTTTTGCCCTGTGATCAACCAGCGCAGCAAGCCCACCAGCAAGCCCAGCAAGGAAAACAGCAACACCACCGACAGCAGCATGATGGCTATCAATAGGAAAAAGATTTTTAACAACCAGTTCATGCTTTCATTCTCGCTGAGAACATGGGGTGAAACCCTGAGGGGCTTTGGCTCTAAACTGTATGACATTCTTTCAAGGACTTCACCATGCCTAAAGCCTATTTGTTAAGCGTTTATCACGAAATCAAAGATGCAAACGCCGTTGCTGCGTATGCCAAGTTGGCGCTGCCCGCCATCCAAGCCGCAGGAGGCACGTTTTTAGCCCGTGGTATGCCCGCCGCTGTGAAGGAAAACGGCAAGATGGAGCGCACCGTGTTGATCGAGTTTGCAGACCTCGCCACCGCCATGAAGGTGTACGACAGCGCGGGATACCAAGAGGCCTTGGTCGCTTTGGGTAACAACGCGGTGGTACGAGACATGCGCATCATCGAAGGTGTCTGAACATGGCTGATTTAAGTCAACGTGCCCAAAGTCTGGGCACTGAAAACGCCTTTGTGGTGTTGGCCGAGGTCAACAAGCTGATTCGAGAAGGGCGAAATATCATTTCGTTTTGCATTGGTCAGCCCGACTTTGCAACGCCACAGCATATTCAAGACGCCGGTATCGCCGCCATCCAACAAGGCAAGCACGGCTACACGCCATCTGCGGGTATCCCTGAGTTGCGCCAAGCCGCGGCTGACTATTTTTCGCGTACCCGTGGCATACAGGTGGACGCTGACGATGTGGTGGTGGGCGCTGGTGCCAAGCCCTTCATTGGTTACACCATTCAGTCTGTCACCGACCACGGTGCCGGTGACGAGGTCATCTACCCCGTGCCAGGTTTCCCTATTTATGACTCGCAAATCAAAGCCAATGGCGCGGTGGGTGTGCCCATCTACCTGCGTGAATCACGCAACTTTGGTTTTGACCCGCAAGAGCTGGCCGACAAAATCACACCCAAAACCAAGCTCTTGATTTTGAATTCGCCGCAAAACCCGACAGGCGGAATCATTCCCAAAGCTGACCTTGAGGCGATTGCCGAGATTTTGCGCAAGCACCCGCAGGTATGGGTGTTCGCCGATGAAATCTACGGTCAACTGGTCTATGACGGCGAGTTCAATTCAATTGCTTCTTTGCCGGGTATGCAAGAGCGCACCATCATCTCTGACGGTTGCTCCAAAACATGGGCCATGACGGGCTGGCGCTTGGGCTTTACCGCCAACAAAAAGCTGGCGCCTTACTTCACCAACTGGATCACCAACACCGAGTCGTGTGCCTC
>JBILIR010000269.1:0-3071 GCA_044368955.1 Limnohabitans sp. | reverse complement strand
CTTCGGCCTCTTCTTCACTGGCCACGGTGGGGCCGGTGTTGGTGATCAGCAATGTTTCTGCGTCAGGGGTTTGTTCGTAAACCTGCACACCCATGTCGTTCAACATGGTGATCACCACTTCCATGGTTTCTGCATCGACCAATTTGTCGGGCAAGTGGTCGGAGATTTCGCCGTGCGTGAGGTAGCCACGGGTTTTGCCAAGTTTGATCAGGGTTTTCAGGCGAGAGCGGCGTTTGGCCAAATCTTCTTCGGACAAAACGGCTTCGTCCAAACCGAACTCTTTCATCAAGGCGCGTTCTTTGGCCTTGCTGATCTTCATGCGCAAAGGCTTGACCTTTTCGCCACTGGCCACGGTTTCTTCGGCAAATTCGGCTTCTAAGTCGACCAAATCAGCATCTTCAGGCAGACCTTTTTTGGCCGCTTTGCCTTTGGCCGCAGCTTTGGCGGTAGCTTTGGGTGGTTTGGCTTTTTCAGCGCTGGGTTTGACAGGTGCTTTTGCTGGCGTTTTTGCGCTTGGCTTGGCGGCAGCTTTCACAGGGGCTTTTGCAGCAGGTTTAGCCGCAGGTTTCACCGCAGTTTTCGCAACTGGCTTGGCGGCTACTTTGACCGCTGGCTTGGCGGCGGTTTTGGCGATAGGCTTGGCAACAGGTTTGGCAGGGGCTTTTTTGGCAGTCGACACAGGAGAGGCTTTCTTGGAGACAGGTTTCGCGGAGGACGCTGATGGTTTAGCGGCTGTTTTGGCCTTGGCAGGCTTGGTGGACTTCTTGGCTGGCATGTCAATCCTTGAACAACAAAAAGGGGTATCAGCGGGCTTTGAATGCACGCTAACAGGACAGTGGCAGGGGTTCCAAACAAGTTGAAAGGGCGAACATTTGGTGTGCAGTCCTTGCGGTGAACGGCGGGTTGTGAACTGCGTCACGGTTGGCCTGGCCCGGAGGTGTTGCTGTCGCGCTTGCTTTGGAAAATGGATTATACCAGAGGGGCTTTTTTCAGGGCTGCTAAACGGCTATTCAATTGCTTGATGCGCTCATAGGCCAGTGGGTCGCTCGCCATGCGGCGGGTCAAGCTGTCTATCTCTTGGGAGAGTTGGTCTTTTTCTAAAGCCAACATGATGCTTTGCAATTCCCCGGCATCGCTGTCAATGTCGGCAAGGGCGTCATCGATCAAGCGCGACACCACCCCTTCATGGGAGTGACCACGCAAGCCTTCGCGCAAGCCTGCCAAAGGCTGCACACCGTTTTCCAACCACTGCTGGTTGAGCCACGCCATCAACTCGCCGTAAGGTGCAGGCATTTCCAGCAGCAAGTGGTGTTGGGGTGCAGACAAGCCATCCCATTGCTGCATATCCGCAAACAAAATTTGCAACGCCCTGTCATGCCGCGAAGGCGCTTTGCTGCGCAGGTTGATGCCTATGGGTGGTGGACGTTTGTTGTAGCCCGTGCGTGTCCAAGGGCTAGGGGAGGCAAACCCAGACTTCTGAGCAGGCTTGTTGGCTGGGTTAAAGCTTGGTGTGCCTGAGGGTGTGGAAGCCAACCACAGGCGCTGTAACTCGTGTTGACCAATACCTACCGCATTGGCCAGCTCATTGAGCATCTGGGTTTTGAGAACGCCGTCTGGCATGGCCAGCCACAAAGGTTTAGCTTGAGCGGCCAGCAAAGCCCGTCCTTCAGCGCTGTCGATATCGCAACCCTCGCGGGCAACTTCCATCACAAAGCGAGACAGGGGCGTGGCATCTGACACCATCCGAGCAAATGCGTCCGTACCATGGGCTCGCACAAAACTGTCGGGGTCGTGTTCGGCTGGCAAAAACAAAAACTTCACATTGCGGGTGTCGCTGGCAAAGGGCAGGGCGCCATCCAAGGCTTTGCGAGCGGCACGCCGTCCCGCGGCGTCGCCATCAAAGCTGAACACCACCGAGTCGGTAAAGCGAAACAGTTTTTGCACATGGTCGGTGGTGCAAGCCGTACCCAAAGTGGCTACCGCGTTGGGAAAACCCAGTTGGGCCAAGGCCACCACATCCATATACCCCTCAGTCACCAGCACATAGCCAGCTTCGCGCAAGGCGGTACGCGCTTCAAACAAGCCGTACAACTCTCGGCCTTTGCTGAACACCGGTGTTTCGGGGGAATTCAGGTATTTGGGTGTGCCATCACCAAGCACACGCCCACCAAAGCCTATGCTCTCGCCTTTGACATTGCGGATGGGAAACATGATGCGGTCGCGAAAGCGGTCGTAGCGCTTGTCTTCTTTGCCACTTTCTTCGTGTGAGATGACCAAACCCGACTCCACCAGCAAAGCGTCTTGGTAGTCAGTGAAGACACTGGCCAAATTGCGCCATCCCTCAGGCGCGTAGCCCAGGCCAAATTGCTTGGCGACCTCACCCGAGAGACCTCGCCCTTTCAAGTAGTCCACCGCTTGGGGACTGGTTTTGAGGTGCTTGCGGTAAGACTCGCCGGCTTTTTCAAGCACTTCGTTCAAAGTGGCTTGGCGTTGGCGCTGTTGCTGTGCGCGTTGACGCTCGGCGGGGTCGGCATCGTCCTCGGGAACTTGCAGGCCATAGCTTTGCGCCAAATCTTTCACCGCTTCGATGAAACTCATGCCGCCATGCTCCATCAAAAAGCCAATGGCATTGCCGTTTTTGCCACAGCCAAAGCAATGGAAAAACTGTTTGGTGGGGCTGACCGAAAAAGAGGGCGATTTTTCACCATGAAAAGGGCACAGGCCCATATAGTTGGCACCACCCTTTTTCAGCGGCACATAGCGGCCCACCACCTCCACCACATCGGTGCGGTTGATCAACTCTTGGATGAAAGACTGGGGGATGGCCATCTCAGTCGCCAGCGACCACGCCCTCGCGGCGCGGGTCTGCAGCGCCAAACCAATCGGGTCCTAGGCGCTGCAGCGCTTGCAAGCCGCTGGGCATGTCCATCTCCTTCACCGTATGGCCAAGAATTTGCAAATTCGACACAGTGGCAGAGGGAAACAAACCCGATTCCAGCAGCAAGGGTGCGTTAGCACCGGTCAACCCTGAGTGCGGCATGTTGATGGCTTGCTGGGCGTCAAGTTCCCAA
>JBILIR010000267.1:0-3091 GCA_044368955.1 Limnohabitans sp. | reverse complement strand
ATACCTACGCCATGGTTCGTACCAACGAATCACCCTTGGTAGATATCGTTTTGGTCAAGAGTGCTGAGAAGCCTGGCGGTATCGGCGAGCCAGTCACAGCTACCATCGTGCCAGCATTGGCCAACGCTGTTGCCAAACTGACTGGCAAGCGTGTTCGCAACCTGCCTATCACTGGCAAAGCGATCCAAGAAGCTTAAATCTTCCTCTGTCCTGCCCAACAGCATATGGCAGTTGGGTGGTTCAGAAAGATAATCCTTCTAAGAGCGGCTAATCCCGCTCTTTTTTTTCGTCTTAAAAAAGGAGTCAATATGTCACAACCAGTGATCGGATTTATTGGGGTGGGTTTCATGGGCGCAGGTATGGCCAAAAACCTGGTGACCAAGGGCTACCCATTGGTCATCATGGGGAACAAAAACCGTGAACCTGTCGAGCGCTTGAAAGCCTTGGGTGCCACCGAAGCAACGTCTGCCAAAGCGTTGGCACAGCAGTGCGACATTGTTCACCTGTGCGTGACGGGGTCACCTCAAGTTGAGGCCTTGATGAACGGCCCCCATGGCATTTTTGCCAGTGGCAAAAAAGGGCTCATTGTCATCGATTGCTCAACCTCTAACCCCGTTTCCACCAAACAGCTCGCAGAAAGTGCCTCGGCACTGGGCATGCATTTCATCGATGCACCTCTGGGTCGCACACCCGTGGAGGCTGAAGCAGGGACCTTAGACGCCATGGTGGGAGCGGACGATGCTGTGTTTGCCAAGGTCAAGCCTGTCATGGAATGCTGGGCAGCCAACATTGTGCATTTAGGTCCCGTGGGTTTAGGCCACACCATGAAGCTGGTGAATAACTTTCTGGCCATGGGCTATGCAGCCTTGTTCTCAGAAGCACTGTCTATTGCCCGTAAATCAGGTTTGAGCAAAGAGCAGTTTCATGCAGTCATTGGCTCTGGCCGTATGCGCAGTCCTTTTTACGATACCTTCATGAAGTGGACCATGGACGGTGACCGCAATGCCCATAAGTTCACTATCAGCAATGCCCACAAGGACATGCGCTACATGGCAAGCCTGGCCAATGAAATCGGAGCGCTTGCCCCTATTCAGGCCATGGTGAAAAACTCTTTTGCCGCCATGGAAGCGCAAGGCGAGGGCCAGTTGTTTGTCCCCATGTTGGCAGATTTTGTGGCCGAGCAAAATGGTTTAGCTCCATCGCACCAACGTTAGGCGAAAAAAAACCACCTCAAAGCGTGAGGTGGTTTTTTACAAAGGCGCTTATGCCATTATTTCCTTTGAACGGTGGCCAAAAAATCAATGATGCTTTTGATCTCTGCATCGGGGATGATGCCATTCCAGGCGGGCATTCCATAGTCTGGGCGACCTTTGCTGATGGTGTTGTAGGCAACATCTTTCCATTCGTCTTTGTAACGTATGGTGAGCTTTCGTAAATCGCGCTCTTGGACGGGAGAGGCTCCGTTAGCGCCATGGCAATGTGAGCACTTGTTGTTGAACACCGACTTGGCTTCATCAGGGCTTAGGCCTGCATTGGCAACAACCCACTCTGTTTTGGGCTGATCTTTCATACCCACACGTACAAAGCCGGACTTAGCAGGTGTGTGCTTTGCACTCAAAGTGTTGACAGCAGGTACAGTGGATTGGGTGCTGCGCACCAAATCGATGGGCGCCTGTGTGGGGAAGCCATATTTCACGACCAACTTGCCAATCTCAGGTTGCAAATCTTGCAAAGCTTGGTTGATCTGGTCTTTCAGGCCAGGCTTGGACTTGGAGACTGCCACAGCCACTTGGCCGGTCAGGCTATCGCCTCGCACGGGCAAGACTTGCCAACGGCTGTTGAACAATTTGAGGTTGTCAAAGCCAGCGCTGGGACCCCACATCAAGGCTAAATCGACTTCACCTTTTTCAAGGGCTTCAAACATTTGCTCATGGGTGCGGAAAGTGTTCCATGTATAGCCTTCACGCGTGGCCAACAAAATTTGGGGGGGCGAACCGAACATGACGCCCACACGCTTGCCTTTGAGGTCAGCCAAGCCTGTGAAGGTTTGGCCAGCCGGTGCCACGATGGCGTAGCTGACACTCAAAAATGCATTGCTTTTCTCAACGCCTTTGACACGGTACTGCGCATCAGCAGGCAAAGCGAAATAGGCATCGCAGCCTTCCATGGTGTTGCGCAAAGCACGGCGTTGGTTGAAGGAGAGCCACCACACGTATTCCACCGTGGTGCCCAATTGTTTGCCCACCATTTCAGCCAAATCGATGTACAAACCTTTGTCAGGACCTTCAGATTTGCTAAAGGGCAGGTTGTCAGGGTCGGAACACACACGCAAAGGTTCAGCGGCCAAGGCCCAAGACGATGTCAAGGCAGCCAAAACCAAAGCAGACAGACGTACACGTGTAGAGCTCATACTCAGCTTAAACATTGAAAAAACTCCGTGGAAATTAAAGTGATGACTTTGAAAAAACTGTTCAAAAACAGCGTTTTAAAAGTAAACCCTCTTGATAAAAAGACACCGCCCCGAAGGGCGGCATCTTCATCACAACTGAGATCAGTTCAGAGCAAACACAAACAAGGTGCCGCCTTCAGGGCTGGCAGCAACCATTTTTTCACCCAAAGCGCCTAAGAAGGCTGGGATGGATTGTGTACGGCCTGACACCACGGCGATGTACTGCTTGCCGTCCAAGGTGTAGGAGATAGGCGCAGCAGAGATGCCTGAGCCTGTAGCGAATTTCCACAGTTCTTTACCGGTTTTTGCGTCGTAGGCACGGAAGTGGCCTTTGAGGTCACCAGCGAACACCAAACCTGTTTTGGTGGTCATAGTGCCGCCTGCCCAAGGCAGTTCGTCTTTAATGAACCAAACTTCTTTTTGTGCAACGGGGTCCCATGCTTTCAAACCGCCGCCGTGGCCGCCAGGACCCACTTTGCCCAAGTCAAAGTTCACGCCCAAATAGAACTGGCCGCGTTTGTACTCTTCCTGAACGCCTTCGAGGTCCATACACAGGTTAAGTGTGGGGATGTATACCAAGCCGGTGTTGGGGTTGTAGGACATGGGCATCCAGTTTTTGCCGCCCAACAAGTTGGGGCAAAT
>JBILIR010000266.1:0-3130 GCA_044368955.1 Limnohabitans sp. | reverse complement strand
GGTCAAGCAGGTGCGCCAAATTGAAGAGGGCGGCCTGAGTTCTTTTTACAGCGAGAGCGTCAAACTGACCGCTGCAAGAAAAATCGCTGGTCTTTTACAACTCAGTGAAGCGCAGTTATTCGGCCAAGTGCCCCCTGTTGTTGCGCCTATGGATGAAGAGACGATTTTGTTTTCTTCCCAATCTGCCTCTGCAAGCGTTGCAACATCGCTGCCTGCCCAAGCTTATGCTGCGCCGGCAGATAAAACCCCAGCAGCGTCTTCAGGTGTTCATTTGATTCGTAGCGAGGCCCTGCACATCTTGGCACAGCCTCCAGAAATGGACCTGACGAGTAGCCCCTCGCCCCCTGCTGAAGAAGCCAGCCATCTTGATGACAGGCCCCAAACGCCTGTACAAACATCGGCTGCCAAAGAATCAAAAGCAGCTGCGGCAGACGAAACCAGTCCCTCGGGAAACTATTTCCTGAAAATTTTGGTCTTGTTTTTGGTGGCGATTGCTGTGGCTGCCTTGCTGCGCCCTAAGCCTGTCGAACCCACTGCCTCTTCGCCAGAAGCTTCAACAGGGCAAAGCATGACCCCACCCGTGGCGCCTGCAGCAGGAGAAACTGCAGTGCCTGACACAGGGACAGTAACAACCATTGAGGCTGCACCTGCAGGCCCAGCAGGCCAAGCTGATGTCAAACCCCCCGTGGCGGCATCAGACACAAGCCCCGCTAAAGCCCCTTCCGAGCGTTAATTCTCAGCGCCCATGGCCAACGCTGCCTCGCGAGAGGCTTGGGCCTCATGGCTGGGTGCAGGATGCAAAGGCCAGCCAGCCAGATGAGAAGCAGCTAAATCTTCCAAGGCTTGAATCCATAAGGGGCTGTCATTCAGGCAAGGGATATAGCCATAAACCTCGCCCCCTTCTTCCAAAAACGCTTCTTTGACTTCCATAGCGATTTCTTCCAAGGTTTCTAAGCAGTCGCCGACAAAACCAGGGCAGACGATGTCCATGGATTTCAAGCCAGCCTGTGCCAATTCCCGAACCGTGGGTTCCGTGTAAGGCTCTAGCCATTTGGCTTTGCCAAACCGAGATTGAAAGCAAACCCTATATTGATCTTTGGACAAACCCAAAGCGTGCGCTAACAAACGTGCGGTTTTATGGCATTCGCAGTGGTAGGGGTCGCCTAATTTCAATGTGCGCGCAGGCACGCCGTGAAAGCTCATGACCAGCAGTTCATTGCGGCCGTGGGTTTGCCAGTGGCGTTGAATGCTGTCGGCAAGTGCCGCGATATAGCCTGGGTGATCGTGGTAATTGTTGACAAAGCGCAACTCGGGGACGCGGCGAGTGCGCAAAGCCCAGGCATACACCGCATCAAACACGCTGGCGGTGGTGGTGGCCGAATACTGCGGGTAGGCGGGAATGACCAGCACGCGGTTGACGCCCTCATGTTTAAGTTCATCCAGCACTTTTGCCACGGCAGGGGAGCCATAGCGCATCATCAAACGGACCTGAACCCCGCGGCTATTCCACTTTTGGTGCAAAGCATCAGCTTGGCGTTGCGACCACACTTTGAGCGGGGAGCCTTCTTCTGTCCAAATGCTGGCGTATTTTTGTGCCGACTTGGCTGGACGCACCCGCAAGATGATGCCGTGCAAGATGAGCAGCCACAAAAATCGCGGAATCTCCACCACCCGTGGGTCGCTTAAAAACTCTGCCAAATAACGGCGCAGGGCAGGCGCGGTGGGTGCGTCAGGCGTGCCCAGGTTGCAGTAGACGATGGCGGTACGGGAGGCTTGCCCATGGGTGTAAGCGGGCTCTTGGGCGAAACGGGGTTCTATAGACATGGGGGTATTTTCACCTATTGCAGCAAGGCATCGGCCGCGGCGAAGCCACTGCGTACCGCAGCTTCCAAGGTGGCCGGGTAGGGCCCTGCCAGGTAATCACCACAAGCCCAGATACCCGTGCACACCTGCATGGGGGGACGCAATAGCGCAGGCGTGCAAGCGAAGGTGGCGCGTTTTTCCACCACGGTGGTCAACAGGCTGGCATCGTGAATGTCCAGCTGATCGCGCAGTTGGCCCATGACTTGTTGGGTGATGGTGTCTCGCTCGCCAGCGCTTGCGCTCACCACCAAAGCCAGCACACCTTGCCATGCAGGGTCTGCACTGAGACGTCCTTTGTCAAACGCAAATTGCGCAGGGGCTTGGGCGTGGCTGTGCAGGGCCACGATGGGCTGAGGCCAAGTTAGACGCTTGGCCGTGCGTACATAAACGGTGGCGATGGCGGTGTGCGTCAAACTGGCCGCTTGGGCGGACCAAGAGGGTGCCAAGCTGTGGGTTAGCCTTGCAGCCTCCCATGGCGGACATGCCAACACCAAGGGGTGTTCCAGCCAAGGGCCTAGGTCTTCGACGCGATGGTGGGTTTGCACCACAGCCCCATGGGCGGTCAACCAAGCATGGGCGGCGTCTGGCATCAAGCGACCCAAATCCACCTTGGGCAGCAACATATCGCTGCTGCCCTTGCCCGACCACAGTGCATCTTTCAATACCGTGAGAAAAACTTGCCCACTGGCGTGTTCGGCTGGCAGGTTCAAAGCGGAAACGCACAGGGGCTCTATCAGTTCTTGCATGACCTTTGGCGTCAGACCTTGGCACAGTTGCGCGGCAGTCATCTGCGCATCGCATCCAAAGCCTTGGGTTTGCCATCCGGTGGCTTGGCGCAGCAAACTGAACTTGTCAGCCCATGACCAGCCACGTGCCATGCAAACGCCCACCAAAAGATTCAGCGGTGCGGGCAAAGAGGGCAAGGACAGCCCTTGACCATCAGGCCTTTTCAAATGCAAAGGCAAACGATACAAACTGGCGTCGGTGTCAACACCGACAGTTTCTAAAAGCTCCAAGGTGTCTCGGTAAGCGCCGATCAAAATATGCTGGCCGTTATCTAAGGACAGGCCTTCATGCACCACCCGCCTGGCGCGACCGCCCAACTGGGGTGCGGCTTCGAGCAACCGAACCGCAAAGCCTTTTTGGGTTGCGCGAACCGCTGCAGCCAAGCCAGCCCAGCCGCCACCGATGATGGTCAAGGGGGTCAAAAACGCCCCAGGGCCTGCATTTTCCAAGCCAACCAGAACTTGCGCAAAGGCGTGAGTGC
>JBILIR010000311.1:0-2795 GCA_044368955.1 Limnohabitans sp. | reverse complement strand
GCACCACCCAACGTATATTTTTCGAAGGATAGCTTGCAGATTGGGCCAAACTCGACAAAGGCATGGCATAAAGTGCACCAATTGCCCAGATAAACACCCAACTCATTCTTTGAAACATCTGTATTCCTTTTCGTGGAAATTGAAAATGAGGATTACGTTTTATAGTTGCAAATTCATTTTAGGGTGTCAAACCCTCTTGGCTAAAGAAAGGCAGAAGTCATGAAAGCCCCGAACAGCGCTTGTCCTGTCAGCCATCAAGCACAGGCTTTCAACCCTTTTGAAGAAGCCTATTTGCAAGACCCGCCAGCATATTTGCGTTGGGCTCGAGAGAAAGAACCGGTTTTTTTCAGCCCTGAACTGGGCTATTGGGTGGTCACTCGCTACGACGATATCAAGGCCATCTTCAGAGACCATGCCAATTTCAGTCCATCCAATGCGCTGGAAAAAATCACACCACCCAGCCCTGCGGGGTTGGACGTATTGGCGTCCTACAACTACGCCATGGGCAGAACCTTGGTCAATGAAGACGAGCCTGCGCACATGGCACGGCGTCGGTTGTTGCTTGAACCCTTCACGCCTGAAGCTTTGAAACACCATGAGCCTATGGTGAGAAAACTCTGCAGAAGCTATGTGGATCGTTTTATCAATGACGGCAAAGCCGATTTGGTGGAACAAATGCTGTGGGAGGTGACACTGACCATTGCACTGCATTTTTTGGGTGTGGATGAAGAGGACATGCCTTTGCTGCGCCAGTACTCCATTGCACATACGGTGAACACTTGGGGGCGTCCAGACGAAACAGAGCAACTCAAGGTTGCTCATGCTGTGGGTAATTTTTGGCAACTGGCAGGAAAAATCTTGCAGAAAATGCGCCAAGACCCCTCGGGACCAGGATGGATGAAATTTGGCATACGAATGCAGGCTGAGCATCCTGAGGTGGTCACAGATTCCTATTTGCACTCCATGATGATGGCTGGCATTGTGGCTGCCCACGAAACCACCGCCAACGCCACAGCCAACGCGCTGCGACTGCTGCTAGAGCATCCCAGCGCTTGGGCCGAGTTGGTTGAAGATCCGCAACTGATACCCAATGCCATCGAGGAGTGCTTGCGCTTTTCAGGCTCCATTGTTTCTTGGCGACGCGTGGCTTTGTCGGCTGTGAATGTTGGTGGGATATCTTTGCCAGCAGGTAGCAAATTTCTCATGGTGATGACGTCGGGCAACCATGATGAATTGCACTTCAAAGATGCTGACCTGCTCGATATTCACCGCGTAAACGCCAGCGACCATTTGTCTTTTGGTTATGGTGCACACCAATGTATGGGAAAAAATTTGGCCCGTATGGAGTTGCAAATATTCATCGAAGAATTGACGCGACGCTTGCCGCATATGCGCTTACAAGCGCAACGCTTTAGCTATCTGTCCAATATGTCTTTTCGTGGCCCCGAGCACTTATGGATTGAATGGGAGCCTACACACAACCCCGAGCGGCATGACCCCAGCCATTTAGACAAGGTGCAAGCCGTTCGAATCGGTGAATCGACACGCAAGTTGTCCACGTTATCCGCACGTGTATATGCCTTGCACCGCGAAACAGAAAGCATAGTGTCTCTGCAACTCAAGCCTTTGGATGGCAAAATATTTCCAGCATGGACATCAGGGGCACATATAGATGTGGTTTGTGGCACAACAGGCTTAGCACGGCAGTACTCTCTGTGCGGAGACCCCAGTCACCCCGATGAGTGGAGATTAGCAGTTTTTCAAGAGCCGAATAGCCGAGGTGGCTCAAAATGGATACACCAGTCTGTGAGCATAGGGGATGTGCTGCAATTGCGTGGCCCTAGAAACCATTTCCCCTTCGATGAGACTGCGGGCCAGGTGATTTTTATCGCAGCTGGCATTGGCATTACCCCATTGGTACCGATGGCACTAAAGGCCAAACAGGTGGGAATTGACTATGCGCTTCACTACAGCGGCAAGTCGCGCAAAGACATGGCGTTTGTCGACAGCTTGATGGAAATACATGGCAATAGACTTTCGTTGCACATCAGCGATGAGGGTAGCCGCGCTAATTTTCAACGGGTCTTGCGTGACAAAAGCCACGAAGTACAAGTCTATGCATGTGGTCCACAACGATTATTGGTTGAGCTGGAAACACTTTGTTCCGGTTTGCCTCAGGTCATATTAAAAGTGGAACATTTCCAAAGCTCAGCCAACAGCTTAGACCCACTTCAAGAACATGGTTTTGAAATAGAACTCAAAGACTCTGGCTTGGTGGTGCAAGTGCCGTCTGATCGAACCGTGATGGAAACACTGCGCTCGGTCAATATCGATGTTCAAAGCGATTGCGGTGAGGGTCTGTGTGGCTCTTGCGAGGTTCGGGTTTTGTCAGGCAAGGTAGACCACCGCGATAAAGTCTTGACTGCAACTGAACGTCAGTCGCATTCCAAGATGATGGTATGTTGCTCAAGAGCTCAAGGTAATCGATTGGTGCTTGAGCTTTGAGCAATGAAATCTTTAAGGTTTGAGCGACAAAATCAATTGAGCCATGCTTTTGGCATCTGCGTCAGACACTTGGGGTTGTGGTGGCATGTAGTCCTCACCCCACACACCTGTGCCGCCAGCTTTGATCTTGGTGGCCAATTTATCCAATACAGTGCTGTCGCCTTTGTATTTTTCAGCCACCTCAAGAAAGTTAGGGCCGTATTTGCGTTTGTCAATCTGATGGCAGGCCATGCAGTTGTTGGTAAGCATGAGTTTTTTCAACTGGTCATTCTCTGCATAAACAGATTTGG
>JBILIR010000265.1:0-3157 GCA_044368955.1 Limnohabitans sp. | reverse complement strand
TAGCACTCGCTAGGCTAGAGTGCTAATGATAAGGCTAAACCTTCGAAATTCAATATGCAAGTCAAGAAAACATTGGATTGAGCACCAAATAATTCAATCCATAACCCTTTTAATCAAGGGGAATAGGGTGTTTTTAGCAACAAGACAAAGCAGTACGGCAAACTGAATGCACAAAAAACAAACCTTGATATGCAAAAGTCTTCTTTCGTTGCTGGCCTGCTTGTGTGGTCGTTGAACGCGCCGTTATGGGCGGGTGACGCCATCACGGGTATCAAAGTGACCGCCCCTGAAATTGACTTTGATGTGATCACCAGGCTGTGGGGCTTTGTCAAAAAAACCACCCAAGCGCCGGCCGATTTGCCGCCACCGCCTTTGGTGTTGGACTGGCATGTGCCGCCGTTTGCCCGCATGGGGTTTCAGTACCCGACGCCCCAATTCCCTGACAACACCATGCAAATCAGCATTGCACCTCGCACCATCGAGGGCTACAGCAAGGAAATGGTGACATGGGGCGTGGGCCACGAGCTGGTTCACTACGCTTTCATCATGCGCGAGAACCTTTGGCAAAACCGCCGCGCCACCTTTGCTGACAACCTCAAACACCATTGCGACTTGGAGTTCAAGCAAATCACCCGCGCTATCGCCGATGAAATTTGGAACATTTACCACAGCGACACCCAACGCGCCGCCATGTACGACGAGGTGGAGAAAAGCTGTTTTAACGAACCGAACCAGTAAGCCCTTTTGCCAACTTGGGTCTTATTGCAACAAAGCCACTATGGCCGCGTGACCACCCTGCTCAGCCATTTGCAAAGCGCTTAAGCCTCGTTCATCTTGAAGGGACTTGTTGGCGCCTTTGGCCAGCAGCAATTTGACAGTTTCGGTATGCCCTTGGCCAGCCGCCCACATCAGGGGGGTGAGCGCATCCACCGGTGCTTGATCGATGGGTGCACCCGCTTGCAGCAAACGCTCGACCACCGCGGTGTGGCCCATGCCCGCCGCATAGACCAAAGCGGACTTGTGTAAACGATCAGTCGGCTCATGTTTGGCGCCGTGTTGCAGCAACAAATCCACAAAGGGCAGGCTGCCTGCGTAGCTGGCAGCAATCAGGGGAGTGGCTTTTTCCAAGGAGGGCAAGTTCACGTCTGCACCTGCCTCAATCAGAATTTGCGCAATATCAATGCGGTTTTTCTCAATAGAGATGTACAGCGAGGTTTTCCCTAGGCGGTTGCGGGAGTTGGGGACGGCACCTCGGGCCAGACTTTTTTTCACCGCCTCGGCGTCGGTATTGCGGGCTGCAACCAGCAACTGAGCGTTCACGCTGGGATTGGACTCGGCTTGTGCCCAAGCCGCGGATGAGCTGAGCAGGCCCCAAGCCAGCAGGCTTATGGCGCAGAAACGGACCCCAAAGGAGGTCAAGGCAAGGCTGTATGTGCTTTTCATAGTCATATCTTTAGGCTGTTGAGGTCTTAAGGGGTTTCCCTAGATAGGTCTTATCGCTATGCCAAATGCTGGACAGGGTGATTAAGATGCGCATATGGGAAATTTTCCTAGTGATGATGTTGTGTTCACAGAGCACAAGGTTATCGCAAATAAAATACCCAGACTTTCTAAGTGTAATTTTGAGCATATTTCTCTTATTAAACTTGGTTTTTCAATCATTGGCCATCAGGCTCAAGGAGTTCTCAATGCAACAAATCGGAAAGAAAATTTCCCTTACGCTGGCCAGTTTGGCCATCGGCGTGCTGACCGCTGGCGTCGCCCAAGCGGACACTGGAAAGTCAGTTGCCGTGTCCCAGTCTCAGCTCACAGCTGCTGACAAAGACGCTAACAACTTCCTGCACTCCAACATGAACTATGCGCAAACGCGCTATTACCCCAGCAAGCAAATCAACACAGGCAACGTTAAAAACCTGCGTCCTGCTTTCACTTTCCAAACTGAAGTGTTGGAGTCCATGGAAACAGCGCCCATCGTCATCGACGGCGTGATGTACCTGACCACTTCTTACAACCATGTGTACGCCATCGATGCGGTCACTGGCAAACAGTTCTGGCATTACAAACACAAAATGGGCCCAGTCACCACTTACTGCTGCGGACCAAACAACCGTGGTGTAGCCATCATGGGCGGACACGTGTTCATGGGTACCTTGGATGCCAAATTGGTTGCCTTGGACGCTAAAACCGGCAAGTTGGCTTGGGAAACACAAATTGCTGACCCCGAGTTGGGCTACTCAGAAACCATGGCACCTGTGGCCGTCAACGGTCGCATCCTGATCGGCACCAACGGTGGCGAATACGGTGTGCGCGGTTTCGTCAAATCCTTTGACGCCAAAACTGGCGCTTTGCAATGGACATTCCACACCATCCCTGAAAAAGGCCATGAAGGTGTGTGGGCTATCAACGATGCCACCGGCCGCAATATGCTGCGCGACATCAATGCAGAAAAAGGACAGTTGGCCAAGCAAGGCGGCGATTTCTACAAAACCTTGGGCGGTGGCGTATGGATGGCACCTGCGGTTGACCTGGAAACCAACTCCGTCATCTTTGTGGTGGGCAATCCCTCACCCGATTTGTACGGCGCTGAGCGTCCTGGCGACAACCTCTATACCAACTCTATGGTCGCTGTGGACCTGAACACCGGTGCTCACAAATGGCACTTCCAGTATATCGCTCACGACGTGTGGGACTTGGATGCTGTGTCACCTGTCATATTGACAGATGCCAAAGGCAAAGACGGCAAGATGACCAAAGTGGCCATCCATGCTGGCAAAACCGGCCACGTCTATGTGCATGACCGCAACACCGGCGCACTCATCCGCTTCTCTGAAGCCATGGTTCCCCAAGACGGCATGTGGACATTGCCCACCAAAGAAGGCGCCAAGATGATGTTGGGTGCCAACGGTGGTGTGGAATGGAGCCCCATGGCCATCCACCCTGAAGCACGTTTGGCTTTTGCAGCCAACTTGCTCCAACCCATGACCTACCACGTTGAAGCCTCCAAGTACCCTGGTGGCAAGCTGTGGTTGGGCGGTGCGTTCAAAACCATCCCCAGCGAAAAGCAATCAGGTCGTTTGTCTGCTGTCAACATCGACACTGGCAAAGTGGCTTGGAAGTTTGACACTGACCAGCCTTTGATTGGTGGCGTATTGGCCAC
>JBILIR010000264.1:0-3172 GCA_044368955.1 Limnohabitans sp. | reverse complement strand
GCAGTTGCAAACGGTGTGTCAGGACGTGGAATTCGTGGGGTCCGTTCAAAAGGTAGGGCATGACCAAACTTGGAACGATCAAACGGTCTCAGGCGTAGGCCTTGGAAGGTCCAAGGTTGTCACGGGTAATGAGCATGGCGCTTGTTCACCTATCACGGGTTCTTCCTACGTAGGTCGACAGCACTACCAAGATTTTTGTGAGCCATCGCAAACCAATGCGCAACATGCGATAGGTCGGCGTGAAGGGTCAATCTCGGCCTCTGTCGTCACTGGCGATCGCCCAGGTGCCGGCGGCGCCATGATGACCGGTGATCAGCGAGGCGCTTGTGGCCCTGTCAGTGGAACGCCTTATGTGGGTGCCGACAATATGCCGCCCCAATGTGGCACAAGTGCTCGATTCGTCGCTCCAGTTCGAACCGAGAGAGCTTCTAAGCCAGGCGTCACAGCCAACGACTTCAGTATTCGCCCACCGGCTCGCCAAGCCCGCGATCGGTCTTCCGATGTTGTGACCGGCTCTGCTTTCAGTGGTCAGCGCATCACCGGGGCAGCGAACAAAGGTGCAGGACTCATCACGGGAACGCCAGAGTTTCGCCACCGCGATGACAGTGCCACCTTGACCCAAATGCCAAAATCCAGCAATGGTGCGAGCAAACTCACTGGCGAAGGCAGTGAGACTGGCGTCTCTATCACTGGCTCAGCTTGGAAAACCTCTCAGCGTGTAACGGGAACTGAAGGAACATCTTCTATTGTGCGCAATCCCTCACAACGGGGTGATGTCCGAGACGTCATGGGCATGTCTGCCAAAAACTCTCTCCATGTCGAGCGAGCTGAGCAGCCCATCAGTCGGGTCACTGGCTCATCTGGCAATACATCCAAAGGTGCGGCAGTAACCCTTTCTGGCGGTGCGCGAGGCTGAGTGAAGTTTCCAAGATATTGCCATGCATACGCTCAAACGACTCCACGCCATGCGATTAGCTTCAGCTCACCGAGAGCCGCAAGCTCTCGGAAATCCAGCGTGTGTGATTGGATCCAATCAGAGTTGCGAACACGCACTGGTTGACCAAGATTTGAATGAGCGTTTGTACGCCTACGAGCGCAAGGTGCGCGGGCGCTTCAGCCCAATTGTCGATTTGCTAAAAACATTGTCTGGTCTTCAGCATGAGCGGGACTTTTTGCCCCAGGCTCAGCAAATGGCCCAATCTCATTTGGGTTACGACTTGCCCGAAAGCTTGTTGAGCGACGCATGGATCAGTGGTTTGGACCTTCGCGCCTTGTACGCTCATTGCATTTTCAGCAGCTTCAAAGCGTGTATCGATGAGTCTGCCCAAGATCAAGCCCCTTGGTTGAGTCGCATGGCAATAGATGCGCCGTTTCTTCAAGCTTGCGGTTATCACACCTTGGACATCAGCCCATGTGCCGATGGGCGTTTGCAAGGTTTGCTGCCGTTTGTTTTTCGTTTAGCTCCCAATGAGTCCGTCTATGTGAAAGCCTATGCGGGGGCTTTGTTCGATATCGAGGGCGATGTGTCTGACTGGACACTTCGCGAACTTGAACGTTTGAGTTCAAATACCCAGGGCTCTGACAGCTCTAATTATTTGAAGATAGCTGTTTACCACTACAGCACATCCAATCCCAGCCATCAAGGTTGTGCTGCTCACGGTAGTCAGGATCATCAAGCCACGGTAGCTGCGATCGACAAATTGAATGAATTGCGCGCCGCAGTTGATAACAGCTTTGGTCTCGGTGCTGCCCCAGAGACGCTGTTAATTGGCATGGACACGGACACGGATGCGATTCGTGTGCATCTGCCCGATAACCATTCAGTCAATACCCCACTGCGTTATGTAGACAGTGCTCAGATATTCAAAGATACCCTCGGTTTAAGTGCACAGTCAGCGCGTGAAGCGATTGCGCGTACGGTGACCAGCGTGGCACGTGATTGTGGTTTGCGTGCAGGTATGCAGCGTCTGATTGAGCGCCTCTTAGAGGCCAATTTATCGCAAATTGAATACGTCATTCAGCACCACGATGGTCGCTACATCGACATCGGTCACAACGAGCGTTTTATTTGTGCAGGTGAAGCCATGAGTGAGCTGCAACTGCGCAACAATTTTTACTTTGCCCACCTCGATACCGTGGAAGAGGGCGCGGCTGACTTGGACGTGGGGATCAAGATCTTCACGGGACTCAATGTCAGTCGTGGTTTGCCCATTCCTGTGCTCGTCCATTTCCATTACTGTTCGCGCGTCCCAGGTGCTCGCGACCGAACCATCAGTCGTTGTCAGCGCGTCAAATCGGCCATCGAATCTCGTTATGCATCTTTGCATACACAGGGTTTTTTGCATTGCCAGATGGCGATCAGCGACCTGGATCGCAGCGAGCGCTGCACTTGGATCGAGTCAAGCCAAATGGCGGTTGTTCATTAATGTTTACAAGCGTCAAGGGGTAAATATGAAAATCATGAAAGTTGAAAAGACGCTTGTTTCTACCAACAGAATCAACACGTTTGGCCACCGCCCTTTGTTGGTTGTTCAAGAAAAAGTGGGTGGTCCACGCAGCGTGGCGGTGGATGCGGTTGGTTGTATTCCGGGTGACTGGGTGATTTGTGTTGGTTCGTCTGCTGCACGTGATGCAGCAGGCAGCAGAGAGTTTCCTTCTGATCTGACCATCGTGGGCATCATTGATAACTGGCAAGGCGAGGCTGTCTGATGGAGATCATGCGAGTCAGGGACGAGTTGGTCTGTACCCGCAGGGTGCAGGGTTTGCAATCGGCCTCTCTTCGGGTCCTTGAGAGTCAGCTGGGCGAACTTTCTGTAGCGACAGATGCAGTGGGTGTGCCTGAAGGTAAATGGGTGTTCACCACCAGCGGAAGTGCGGCTCGGTTTGCGATGAGTGACAACAAGGTCATCACCGATTTGACGATATGCGGAATCATTGATCAATGGGTAACGTGATGTCGTAAGGGTTAATCAGTGGGACATATGAGTGCCCAAAATTTTCAGGTAGTTTGTTTTCTTTTTTTTGTTCACTAAGGAGTTTGAAAATGGCAGATAACAGAGGAATTGCATTAGGCATGATTGAGACGCGTGGCTTGGTGCCTGCGATTGAAGCGGCAGACGCGATGACCAAAGCAGCTGAAGTTCGCTTGGTCGGTCGCCAGTTTGTCGGCGGT
>JBILIR010000024.1:0-9817 GCA_044368955.1 Limnohabitans sp. | reverse complement strand
AACTTCACTTGCATATCCAGCGACATATCGCCAATTTCATCCAAAAAGATGGTGCCACCATGCGCTAACTCAAAGCGGCCAATGCGGTCGGCCACTGCGCCGGTGAAAGAGCCTTTGCGGTGACCAAAGAGTTCACTTTCCAATAACTCTTTGGGAATGGCTGAGCAATTTATAGGTACAAAACTGCCCCCCAACCTGTCTGATTGTTCGTGCAAAGAACGCGCCAGCAACTCCTTGCCCGTACCGCTTTCACCCGTGATAAGAACCGTGGCAGCGGAGTTGGCAATGGTGGAGATCAGGCGGCGCAGGGCTTGCGCAATCGGGCTGTTACCGATGAAATGAGAGGGGGACTTCATGCTTGTGCTGATTGTGACGCATGGGACAAATTGGACAAGTCGCCAAAAGTATTCCAACTAAAAGGATGAAAGGCCTTAAAGAAGCGCCACTGTGCGCCGATTCATAGCTTGTACCCATTCAGAGGAACCAACCATGATGTACCGAATTGCTCTCGCCGCCGCCGCTTTGTCTGGTCTGACCGCTTGCGAAACCATTCATACCCTTTCAGCCCCTGTGCAAGCGCCTGTTGTTGCGGTTGCTGCCCCAGCAGGTGTGGCTGCTGCCCCCAAAGTTGCGCCATCTGTGGCCCCAGAACCCTCGCCTGTCTCCATGATCACCCCGATGATGGAAAAGCGCGAAACCTTTGTTGCCACGGGCTATGCGGTGATCAGCATCCAAAACCACAAAAACCCCGCGCAGCAACGTTTGTTGGCGATTCGCGCTTCCAAGCTTGACGCTTACCGCGCTTTGACCGAACAGGTCTATGGCCAACAAATGGACGCGAGCACCACCGTGGCGGATATGACGGTGATGAATGACACCTTCCGCGCCCGTGTGGAAGGCGTGATTTACGGCGCCAACTTGGTGAGCATCACGCCCATCGGTGACGACACTTACGAAACCACTTTGTCGCTAGACCGCAATGCGGTGCAAGATTTACGCACCCTGTACCTGACACAAATCGCTTCACGTCGCTAAGCACCACACCTCTTAAAGGTTGATCGATATGCGCACTCGCTTTGTTTGCTCTGCTGTAGCGGCGCTGGTCTTGGCCAGCGGTCTGATGGCCTCTGCTACTGCGCAGTCTTTAACCGCTGAAGAGCGTTTGGAGGCGATCCGCCAGTCACTGGTACAGCGCTCGCTTGAAGGGCCCACCCAAGTGCGCTCCACCCAATGGGTCGATGGCAACGGCGCATTGCGCGAGAGCAACAGCTTTGTCACCGGCATGGAAGTGCGCGGCGTTCGTATCTTGGCCTATGGCCGCGACATGGACAAGCAGCCCTCCGCCTCAGGTATGCAACTCGATGGCAAAACCGCGTTGGCCCCCAGTTGTGTGTCCCCCGCTGTGGATGGCGCTGTTTGGCACCAGCTGAACTGGGAAGTGCGCTACGGTTCCCCCATGGCAGCAGGACGCCGCTACGAGGCCCAGTTGATTGGCCAGCAATTTCGCCAACAGGTGTTTGCAGCCTCCCATCACGCCAAGTCTTGGCGTGTCAGCGAGCGCAAATTGCCTGCAGACGGCTACGAGCAATTATTGGTCGGACGTGGTGAGCAGTTCGTGCCTTGGGTATTGCGCTTGAGCATCTCGCCCAGCATGGACTCTTTTCCTTCAGCCAATGTGTACGACGTGAGTTGGGAGTTGGTGGGTCGCGGTGAGGGTCAAGATCCCGCCTTTCGTGGCACACAGCAAATCAGCATCGATGTGCCCCGCACCGTGGGCATGGAGTCCAAGCCCTTGCCCCCCGTGGTGGTCGAGCAAATCCAAGCCAGCTTGAACAAATTTCAAGCTGGGATGGAAAAAGCGCTGTCATGCAAAGTGCCACAGTTTCAGGTGGTGAATATCAATGCGGGCAGCGTTCGCATTGCAGGGGGTGCCGCCAGTGGAATTCGCGTTGGCAGCCAAATGGTGTTGGCCGACCGCCTTAAATTGCCACTGCGCGCCTTGGAGCCCAAAGCATTGGAGCGTATTGCCATGGCTGAGGTGGTGTCTGTCAGCGATTATTATGCGGAGCTCAAGCTCACCGCAGGAACCAAATTTCCCGCCAATGCGCAATGGGTAGCCATTCCGCATACGCCTTGAATCTCAGGAGTGATTGACCATGTTGTACGCCAGCCCCCGAAACTTTGCCATGCCCTTGGCACTCTGTTGTGCCCTGATGTCTTCGGCCTGGGCCGCGGAGTCTCCACGCCAAGCGCCTTTGGAGTTGCCCAAAGAGTTCATGCCAGCAGAAGTCACCCCTGCGAAAAAAACCATGGCCAAGTCCATCAAATTGGTCAAAGCTGATATCCCCCCAGATCCCGCTCCAGCCGCATCCTCTGCAGTGACAAAACCTGTGGCGCCGGTGGGCAAGCCCTTGCCTGAAGATATGGTCGCTCCTGTGTGGAAAACCCACACTGTGGTGGCAGGCGACACCTTGGACAAAGTCGTCAAAAAATACTATGGCAACAGCCCCCTCAAACCCGAAGTGCTGCGTGACTGGGTGGTGGTCAATAACCCCAATGCCTTCACCAAGGTCAACACCAAAAAGCTGCAACCTGGCACCGTGCTGAACTTGGCCGACCAAGCCGAGTTGATACAAAAACTCATGCCCAGTGCGGCAAGCAAAGCCAGCGCTCAAGTGCCCAACAGCCCACCCGCCAATCCCATGCCCGCACCGGTGGGCGGCGCGGCTGCACACCAATCGGGCAGTGTGCAAGCGCTGGTCGAACCGAATAAACGCAACTGGGTGCGTTACCCCTGATAAGTTCCTTCGATGCTTGGCCCCGATGTCGTCAGTGCAGCTAGCCGGATTGGGCCTGTCCAGGTAGAGAACCGCTCGGTCTGGGTGCAAACACCGGTAGCTCAGCAGCTAGGTCTGCGGGATGGACAAATTGTTCAAGCCACTGTCGAGGTGCGCGATCAACGGGTGCGCTTGTGGTTGAAAGATTTCTTTTTCGATCTACCCAATGGCTGGGTACTCAAAGACGGCGACAAGCCGTTTTTGCGCGTCAACCACAACCCAGGTGGCTGGGGTTTTTTGATCCAAGCTTTTCCTAATGGCCAAGCGCCGGTGGCCACAGCCACACCGGTCAACCAGTTGTTTGGCTTGAACCCCACCACAGCTGAGCCGCCGACCAGCGAGATGGCACCACCCGAACCGCAGTCCAACCGATTGGGCATGTTGCTGATGCATCCGCCGGGTTTTGCCACATTTTCAAAATTACTCGGCGATGTGGCCCAAGGCAGCTTGGCGGGTCAAGCCGAGATCGGACCGTGGCTGCAACGCCTTTTGCAGCAACGCAACTCCTTGGCGCAAATGAACCCCAGCATGCTGCGCAAAGCCGTCATGGGTCAGGCTCGCAGCATTGAAAACATTTTGTTGCAAGGTCAAGAAGCGGCGGACGACCCCAAAACCTTGTTAAAGACACTGCTGAGCTTGCTCAGCGAAGAGGGCGCAACCAAGGAAGTGCTGCGCCAAGTCGAAGATGCTTCTACAGAATTTGAGGCTGCACAAGTCCAGAGCGCCCAAAAAATGCAGCAAGGTGAACTTTCCTTGCATGTCATCTTGCCGTTTGTCGATGCCGATCCGGTGGATTTGCATTTCCAACGACCTCCGCGCAAAAAAGGCCAAGAAGAGCCGCCATTGAGTGTGGACATCCATTCACGCAGTCGGGTGCTGGGCGAGGTGTGGTTAAACACCCAAATCTCTCAAGGCAGTGATGTGAACTTGGTGATGTGGGCCCTGCGCGGTGAAGTCGCGCATTTGGCTCGTGAGCGCTCGGGTGAGTTGGGTCTGGAGCTTGGCTCAGCGGGCTTGCAGCTGCAATCGTTTCAAATCTTCAACGCCCCGCGTCCACTGGCGCGGGTGGGTGAGTCCTCGGGTACCCGAGGCTCGGTCATCGACTTGAGGGTATGACACCATGAAAGCGCCGTTTGAAGCCGTTGCCCTTGAATACGGTAAACAAAAAACCCCGCGTGTGGTGGCCAAGGGCCAAGAGGATCTGGCGCTACGCATCATCACCGAGGCCAAGCGCCAAGGCATTTATGTGGCCGAAGACCCGCAGTTGCTGGCTTTGCTCAGCCGCTTAGATGTAGGGGAGGAAATCACGCAAGACATGTACACCGCCGTGGCGGTGATTTTGTCGTGGGTGTATTGGTTAAAAGGTATGCAGCCTGGCGACGAGACCAAAGCGTGGCCTGAGGAAAATCAGGCGTCGAAGGCTGATCAAGCTTCGCTGTAACCGCGCATACGGCGCAAGCGTTTGATTTGACCTAAGCGGTCATAGACCTCCACGGGGCTGGTGGGGTCGTTCACATTCAAGCTTTCCAACGCGCCACGGATGGCGTCGAGTTTGCGCAAAATCAAAATTTCATTGCGACGGTGCATATCACGGCATACACGCATACGGTCGCGAAACGGCGTCCACTCGGGACCCAATCGGTCGGCATCCTCGGGTTGGCGAACACCCGTGAGTTGCGTGAGATCCGCCAGGATTTGGTTTTTCTCATTCAGCAATTCTTCGAATGCGTCCAAGTCTTGTTCTTTGAGGGCATTGAATTCCTCGTCGAGCAAATTCACCAAACGGTCGAGTTGCACATCGGCATACGACACGGCTTGGGGTACTGCGTTGAGGGCTTCAGCAATCATGGAACAGTCCTTGGGGTGGTCAGATCATTTTTTCCAACGCAACAAAGTTTTCGGCAATGAGGCGTGGGTTGATCGGGTAAGTACCTTCACGCAAAGCGTTTTTGATGGACTCCACTTTGGCGCGGTCAAAGTCAGGCGTGTCTTTCACGCGTTGCGAGATGTTGCTCAGGTTGACTGAGTCGCTGCTTGCAGCGGCAGATGCAGAAGCGGTTTTTGATTCCGCAGCGCCATCGTTTTTGGCCGCAGCGGGCTTGGCGTCGAGTTTGGCGGTAGCGGCGCGTGTTGCTGCAGCGTTGGCAATTCGAGCGTTGACAGAAAAGGGGTCAGACATATTGAATCCTTATGGAAAAAGTGCAGAGACTATTTAAATCTCGACATTGGCAGTATCGACCCCAAATCTTGAGACTTGAGACCAACGAAGTAAAAAAACCGCAGAAAGTTAAAAAAGAGACATTTTGTACTCATTACAAGCCGCGAGCCGTGTTCATGCCGGTGATGACCGCAGACAATGATCGACCCGACTCAGGGTTTTTCAAGCGGATTTGGTCGCCCAAGGTACCGTCTTGCTGGGCTTCAGCCCTTACCGTGATCAAAAAGCCTTTGCCTTCACCCACCGCCACCAACACTTGCTGGCCACGCTTGACCATGGTTGAGGATTTCAGGTCTTGTTGACGCAGCGGCGTATTGGCAGGCAAGTCGCGCAGCAACTCCATGTTCAGCATTTCGCGTTCCTCGCCCACAAAACGGGTTTCATAAGAGGGAACAGGCATATCGGTTTGTTTGAACATGCCGGTTTGCAAGGAGGTGCCGCGCTTGATCGCCTGGGTACTGACCCAGACCGTGCGGTTGACTTGACCCTTGTTATTGGCTTGGTTGATTTGGTTGCCCAAGGTGTTTTTCACCTGAACCATCACAAAGTGTTGCCACAAAGGCTGGGCGCAACGGGCACGAACGCTTTGTTTGTTGCCAAAAGGCTGGTCAAACACGATGTCTTGGGTGCAGGCTTTGATGTTGATGCGGCTGTCCATGGGCAGGATGTTGACCAGCGAGGGATCGACTTTGAGGCTGTCCACCACGAACTGTTTGGCTCCCGACTCCAAAGCAGGCCAAGCTGTGGCAGGTGCAGGGGTGTTTTGGGCATGGGTCAAAGAGACCATGCCACCCAACAGCACAGCCAGCAACGCCAAGGCGCTTAGGGCCGGTTTAGGTACTGTCTGAAAGGTTCGGCACAGCATTTGCAAGATGGTCTCCAAGGGTGTGAAAGTTTTGACGTTTTAGCGTCATGCTGACACCCGATGCAAATTTGATGCCAACAAAGTTTCAACCCAGAGTCGACCGCAAAATGAAATTCAATGTTGATCCCAAAGCACTCGTTAGAACAACGTTTGTCAATCCAAATGACGCTAACAATTCTGCGCGCAGCACCAGCTTGGCTTTGCCGGGAAGGGTGGGCTTTGCGCAAACCTTGTCACAATTACAACAAAGGTCGGGTGTCAATTCCTCGACCATTTTGAACCCACAGGTCAAAAGCGTGGCGGTTCAAGAAGGCGACACCTTGAGCAGCATCGTCAAAGACCATTTGGCTGAATTGGGCCGACCCATCTCTAACAGCGAGGCTTTGCGACTGTCCCAAGACGTCGCGCGTCTCAACGGCATCAGCAACCCAGACCGAATCTACCCAGGACAGCGTCTTAATCTGAGCGTGTTGACCCAAGCCCAGCAGGCTGCACCCAATCTCTCTACCCAACAAGCTTTGCAGAGCAAACAATTACAGGCAAGCACTAACTTTCCTGTTTTGCCAGGCCAAAACCCAGTTTTGCAAAAAACCTTGGACCGCGCCGTGGAAAAAGGCTTTATACCGGCGCATGAACAGCAGCAGGTTTACCAAAAAATCTTAGGCATGGCGCGTCACTACCAGTTTGCGCCCGACGACTTTGCCCGCTTGACCTTGATGGAGAGCGACGGCATGAACCCCAAAGCCACCAATAACCGCTGCCACGGCATCATCCAGTTTTGCGATGGGCCCGACCGAGGAGCCGCCACCGCCGGTTTTGCCAGCAACCCCAAAGCCATTTTGGGCCACAGTGTTTTGCAGCAGCTAACAATGGTGGAGAAGTACTTTGACGAAAACGGCCTCAAATCCATGGGTCCGACCAATTTGGATGATTTGTACTTAACAGTGCTCACGCCTGCTGCCCGACGCGAAAAAGCGCCCAACGCCGACCTGAACATTGCGGGCACACAAGCGAAAAAGCTGTATGTCAACCGTGACCCCAGTACCTTTATTACACGCAACTCGATTGTCCAAGGCCTGCACCAGCACGCCAATGAGCGATTGGGCTTGTATGAGGCCGCCAAGGCACAGGCGCAAAAGCTGGCGCAAAGCCTCAACCTCAACAGCCCGCCCGTGCAGGTGGTCAACAACCAGCAACGCGCTCAGGTGCTGCGGGTTGGCGCTTATTTAAATCAGGACTATTTGCGATGAAGCGGCAAAACCTTGCCGCAGTGTCGGCACTTTGGACAGGCTTTGCCGCTTGGCAAGCCCGAATCACAACGATAAGTACTAAGCCTGGCGTGGCACATAACTTGCATGATCAGCCAGAGTTTTTGTGTTTTTCAACCCAGGCGTCGTGAAAGCGGCGAATTCAACAAGGCAAGGAGGGGATGATGAATTTATTGACCAACGCATTTGGCATCCACGAGCGTGCTTTGGGCGTTCGCAGCCAGCGCATGGAAGTCTTGGCGCGAAATATCGCCAACGCGGACACACCCAATTACAAAGCAGAAGAGCTGGACTTCAAAGCCATGCTCAAAGAAACCAAGCGTGAGTACATCGCGGCCACGCATGAAAAGCATTTCGCGGCGCTTGAAGAGCAACCCGACAACGGCATGCGTTACCGCGTTCCTTTCAACAGCTCTTTTGACGGCAACACCGTTGAGATCAACGTTGAGCAGGCCAATTTTGGTAAGGCTGCGGCCGACTACCAAACCACTTTGAGCTTTTTAGAAAGCCGTATCAGCGGTCTTCGCAAAGCCATAAAAGGGGAGTGATAAGACATGAGAACCCTAGATTCCGTTTTTGGCATTGCCGCCACCGCGTTGAACGCACAAACCGTGCGCATGAACACCACCGCCTCCAACTTGGCCAACTCCACGACGGTGGCTAGCTCGGAGGCTGAAGCCTTTCGGGGCAAACGCACGGTGTTCAAAGCCTTGCTCAAAGATGAGATGACCAATGGCGGCTTTCCCTACAAAGGCGGCGTGAAGGTCGACCAAGTGGTGGATGACCCCACACCTATTCGCTCTATGTATGACCCCGGCAACCCCTCGGCCGACGCCAATGGCTTTGTGTATTTGTCCAATGTCAATGAAATGCAGGAAATGATCGAAATGATGGCGGCGTCGCGCTCCTATCAAAACAACGTCGAGGTGGTCAACACCGCCAAGCAACTCATGATGCGCACTTTGGACATCACCAAATCCTGATATTTGAAAGACTGACATGGCCACGACTGCATCCACACCCAAAGCACCTTTGCCCAGCGGCATCATCAGCTACGAGGAATACACCGCCAAGAACAAAGTCAAGGCGACCAGCAGCACCATGGACCAAGGCGCTTTCCTGACCTTGTTCACCACCCAATTGAAAAACCAAAACCCCTTGGACCCCGTGAAGAACGAGGCCTTTGTGGCGCAATTGGCGCAGTTCTCACAGCTCGAAGCCACCACTGCCATGAAAACCAGCATGGAGACCATGGTGAAAAGCATGCAAGGCGACAAGATGCTCGCCGGTGCCTCCATGATCGGTCGCAAAGTGGCTGTGCCCAATGCGCCAGCCATGCTGTTGGGCGGCCAACCTGTGCAAGCCAGTGTGGACTTGCCCAATGGTGCCGACGGTGTGCAAATGCAAATTTTTGACAGCCGTGGCCAAGTCGTTCGCAAAATGATTTATCCCGCTCAGTCCCCAGGTTCTATGAAGTTGGCTTGGGACGGCATGAGCGACAGCGGTGCTTCCATGCCCGATGGTGCTTACACCATGCAAGTTCTCGCCAGTTCACTCGGCAAAGCGGTGCAACCTGTGGTCAATATTTTCTCTACCGTGCGCAGCGTCAGCAACGCTGGTACCGCCGACAACACTTGGCTGCTCGAAGTTGACGGCGGCAAGAGCGTTAGCTTGGCTGACGTCAAACAAATCGCTTACTGAAACACACGCAAAAAATACAACGGAGTATCTGAACCATGTCCTTTTTTACCTCACTCACGGGTTTGAATGCAGCCACTGCGCAGTTAGGCGTGACCTCAAACAACATTTCCAACGCGAGTACCGTGGGTTTCAAGCGCAGTCGCGCCGACTTCGGCGATATTTTTGCAACCTCACCTTTGCAAAAAGCCACCTCTGCGGTCGGTCAGGGTGTGTCATTGAAACGTGTGACCCAAGAGTTTGGTCAGGGCAATATGAACTTCTCGTCCAACACCTTGGACTTGGCGATTTCTGGTGACGGTTTTTTCCCGCTCAAATCGGGTGACGGTTTCCAAGATATTTTCACGCGTAACGGCTCGTTCATGATGAACGACCAATACAACGTGGTGAACTCAGCAGGCCAGCGTTTGATGGCGGCGTCAGTCGACTCGACCGGTAAAGCCAACTTGAGCGATATGAATGTGTTGACCATTCCCCAAAAAACCACCGGCATGGCCCAAGAAACATCGCTGGTGCAACTGGGTTTGAACTTTCCGGCTGACGCGCAAGTGGTCACCAAAGCTTTCAACCGTAACGACCCCGCCACTTACAACAAAAGCACCGCTTTAACGGTGTATGACAAGGGTGGTAACGGTTACTTGGCCACGGTCTATTACGCCAAAACACAAAATGCCAGCCAAGCCGACCCCAATAACAAATGGCAAACCTATGTGTATGTGGGTGAAACGCTGGTCGCAGCCGCTTTGCAACAAGCCACCGATTCCACCACCGGCGAAAACCTGTATGTGAATAAATATGGTCAGCTCAAACCTGAGAGCGAGGTGAGTGACTTGCTGGTGAACTCCAAGACACAAAAGTTCTCGCTCAACCAATTGACCGACAAGCGCTCATCCGAGCCAGCCATGGTCACGGGCGGTTTAGCCCCTAACTT
>JBILIR010000263.1:0-3194 GCA_044368955.1 Limnohabitans sp. | reverse complement strand
AATCATCATGGTCGTGCCCACCCCTGCCAAAGACCGCAGCGCTGCGGGTGCCGCGCGGGGCGAAAAAACCCCTTTGGTGCTGGCCGCGGCTTTCGTGGCGGGTGTCACCCGTGCGTTCACCATCGGTGGCGCACAAGCGGTGGCCGCACTCGCTTACGGCACGGCCACGGTGCCGCGAGTGGACAAAATCACCGGCCCCGGCAATGCCTATGTGGCAGCGGCCAAGCGCCGTGTGTTTGGCACGGTGGGCATTGACATGATCGCCGGGCCTTCTGAGATTTTGGTCTTGGCCGATGGCAGCACACCTGCGGACTGGGTGGCGATGGACCTCTTTTCACAAGCCGAACACGACGAATTGGCGCAAAGCATTTTGCTGTGCCCCGATGCCGCTTACATCGATGCCGTACAAGCGTCCATCGACAAACTGCTGCCCGAGATGCCGCGCAAAGACATCATCGCCGCGTCCCTGAATGGCCGTGGTTCTTTGATCCACACCCGCAGCATGCAAGAGGCGTGTGACATCAGCAACCGCATTGCCCCTGAACATTTAGAGGTCAGCAGCCAAGCGCCCCACCAGTGGGAGCCACTGCTCAAACACGCGGGTGCCATCTTTTTGGGTGCGTTCACCAGCGAGAGCTTGGGCGACTACTGCGCCGGTCCCAACCATGTGTTGCCCACCTCGGGCACCGCGCGGTTCAGTTCGCCGCTGGGGGTGTACGACTTCCAAAAGCGCTCCAGCCTCATTGAGGTGAGTGAGCAAGGCGCTCAGGTACTGGGCCAGATTGCCTCGGTGCTGGCGCATGGCGAGGGCTTGCAGGCCCATGCCCGGGCGGCTGAAATGCGATTGACCAACAAGTCATAAATCGATATTTAGTATTCAAATAACTGCAAATAATATTATTTTTAGGTAAAAAAGTACCATAATAATGGGGTTGTTCATCCCAAAGAGGTATTTTCATGTCCACAGTCTTGCCGAGTTTGCCAGTTGGCAAATCTTCTGTTTATCTGCCTGCCGCGCACAACAGCAACACTAAATCTCAGGATTGGTTGGCGCAATTACTGGCTTCGGCAGATATTCATTTGAATGGCAGCAGAGCTTGGGATATTCAAATCAAGCATCCCCAAACCTTGCAACGGCTGCTCAGCCAAGGAGGTTCTGCTTTGGGCGAAAGCTATATGGACGGTTGGTGGGAATGTCAGGCCATCGACCTCATGGTCGAGCGTGCCATGCGTGCAGGCTTGCAAGAAAAGTTGGCTACCCCACGCGCATGGTGGGAGGGTTTCAAAGGGAGGGTGCGTCCTCGTGAGGATGCGAAGCAGTCACGCATTGTGGGAAGAATGCACTATGCGGTGGGTAACCAAGTCTTTCAAGCCATGCTAGACCCCTACATGACCAACAGCTGCGCTTACTGGGTCGAGGGCGCACAAACTTTAGAAGAAGCGCAAATTGCCAAGCTAGAGATGGTTTGCCGCAAGCTGCAACTGGGCCCAGGTATGCGGGTACTCGACATGGGTTGTGGCTGGGGCAGCTTCATGCGCTATGCCGCCGAGCATTACGGCGTGACTGTGCTGGGTTTGTCCAATCTGCCTCACCAAATCGAGCTCGGAAAAACGCTTGCTCATCATCTGCCAGTGCAGTTCGAGCTCAGTGACTATGCGCAATTCAATACCAACGGTAAATCCAAGTTTGACCGCATCGTCAGCATAGGAACTTTTGAGCAATTGGGCCAAGCCCATGTGGCTGCCTTTTTTGAAACCGCCAAGCGCTGCTTGAAAGACGACGGTTGGATGCTGCTGCAAACCCAAGGCAAAAGTAACCGTCAGCGTTTGCTCGATGCTTGGAACGACAAATACATTTACCCACAAGGCTATTTGCCTCGCCTAGATGAGGTCACACAAGCCAGTGAAGCGCATTTTGTGGTGGAAGATGTGCATAACATTGGTGCCGATCATGACCGTACCTTGCTGCATTGGCACCAACGGTTCGAGATGGCGTGGCCACAGTTGCGACTCTCGAACGATGAGCGTTTTTACCGTATGTGGCGTTTTCATTTGCTCAGCAGCGCGGCCAGCTTCAGAACACGTCACCACCAAATGTGGCAGCTGGTGTTGTCGCCCAAGGGCCTGCACAAGGTTTACCGCAGAAACTATTAATTAGGAGAGTCGCATATCCCTAGTGGCTGACTTGCATCACATAACTCTTGGTGCTGCCCTCGGAGGCATTCACCAACTGCCATAAGCGCTGGTGATAGGCCGCCACACTTGGGCGGTGAGCCACAGACACCAAAGCACCGCCCTTGGCCTTGATCATGGCCAACAAGCGCTCGTAAATGACTTTTTCAGTGGCTTCGTCCAGTGCGCTGGTGGCTTCATCGGCAAACACCCAATGCGGCTGCTTTAAAAATACCCTTGCCATCGCCAAACGTTGGGCTTCGCCGCCCGAGAGTTGCTGGCTCCATTGGCCGACCTTGTCGAGTTGGGTGATGAACTGCGGCAACACCGCCATCATCAAGGCCTGTTGCAAATCGACATCCGTATAGGAGTCAACGTCGCCGGGGTAGCACAGCGCATCACGTAGGCGGCCTTCAGGGAAATAAGGGCGCTGTGGCACAAACATGCAGTCCGCTGGCAAGGCCACCGCTTCGTACAGCGACAAGGGTTGGCGTTGACTGTCCCAGCCGCGCACATAAGGCCAAATGCCCGCCAATACCCGTAACAAGGTGGATTTGCCGCTGCCGGACGGGCCACGAATCAGCACCGAGTCGCCAGCGCGAACCTCCAGCACCACATCGTCAAGCAAAACTGTGCGGTCGGGCAAGTTGATGGTGAGCGCCGCTGTTTTCAAGGTGGTAGGCGCTTCGCGTCCATCGGTAGGGGCTTGCACCACCGCGAAAGAGATGGCTCTGAGGGTCTCCATTTGCTCTAAAAACCCATGCAAACGTTGGGTGGTGGCAGTCCATGAGGCCAAACGCGGGTAGTTGTTGACCAGCCAACTGAGCGACTCTTGTACCTGACCAAAGGCGGATGAAATTTGCATCAATTGGCCCAGTTGTATGGCGCCGCTGAAGAAGCGCGGAGCCGCCACCAGCATGGGAAAGACCACGGCCGCTTGCCCATAAGCAGAGCTGAACCAGGTGAAGCGCTTTTGCACCTTGAGCAGTTGCAAAAAATTCTCTAACACGCTGGTAAAACGC
>JBILIR010000262.1:0-3222 GCA_044368955.1 Limnohabitans sp. | reverse complement strand
CAAAGCCCCGACGAGCGGGGCTTTGAAGCTGACGTCGGTCAAAAAACCTAGCGTCAAACGGGGGTGACGTTCACCATTTGCTTGTTCAAAGCACCTTTGAACGAGAAAGACACATGGCCTTCGACCAGTGCAAACAACGTGTGGTCCTTGCCAATGCCGACATTGTTGCCGGGGTGGAACTTGGTACCGCGCTGGCGAACAATGATGGCGCCTGCTGTGATGTGCTCACCGCCAAAGGCTTTGACGCCGAGCATTTTGGGATTGGAATCGCGGCCGTTACGCGTTGAGCCGCCGCCTTTTTTCTGTGCCATGTTTGTGTAACTCCTTAGGCTTGGATAGAGGCAATTTGCAATTCGGTGAATTGCTGGCGATGCCCTTGACGTTTTTGATAGTGCTTGCGGCGGCGCATTTTGAAAATATGCACTTTGTCGTGCTTGCCGTGTGCGACCACCATGGCTTTCACAGATGCACCGGACACCAAGGGTGTGCCGACTTTGATTTCTGCGCCGTTGCCGACAGCCAAAACCTGGTCGATCACAATTTCTTGGCCAACATCCGCAGCGATCTGTTCTACTTTGATTTTTTCGCCGGCTGACACGCGATACTGCTTGCCACCGGTTTTTATGACTGCGTACATACGAACCTCTGAAAGAAAGACTCTTTTTCCGCCAACCCATTTTGAGCGGAGCCAAAGATTTTAGCACGAGCAAGGGTTTTGTCACTATTTATCGCTCCTGCACACCTAGCCTACCTATAATTAAGCCCTAAATCGATACATTTTCACCTTGTCCAGCGCCCCTACCCCCTCTTCCAGCCCATTTTCCGGCCTCATCGCCAAGGACATGGCCGCGGTTGACCAACTCATTGGCCAGCGACTGACCTCTAGCGTGCCACTGGTGGGGCAGGTCGCGCAGCACATCATCAGCTCGGGTGGCAAGCGTTTAAGACCTGTTTTGCTCCTTTTGACGGCAGGCGCCTTGGGCTACAAGGGCGAGGACCACTTTAAGTTAGCGGCGGTGGTGGAGTTCATACATACCGCCACTTTGCTGCACGACGATGTGGTGGACGACTCAGGGATGCGTCGCGGCAAAGCAACCGCCAACGCCTTGTTTGGCAACCCCGCCAGTGTGTTGGTAGGCGACTTTTTGTATTCACGCGCTTTTCAAATGATGGTCGAGTGCGGCGAGATGCGCATTTTGGACATCGTGGCCGACGCCACCAACGTCATCGCCGAAGGCGAGGTCATGCAACTCATGAACATGCATGACGCCTCCCTTAACCAGCAAGACTATTTGAAAGTCATTCGCAGCAAAACCGCCAAGTTGTTTGAAGCCAGCACCCGCTTGCCCGCTGTGTTGGTGCAGTCCTCGGCCAAGATTGAAGCGGCTTGTGCCGCTTACGGTCAGGCTTTGGGCACAGCATTTCAAGTCATAGATGATGTGCTGGACTACGACGGCGACGCCAACACCTTGGGAAAAAATTTGGGCGACGATTTGCGCGAAGGCAAATCCACCCTGCCGCTTATTTTTGCCATGCAACGCGGCACGCCCAGCCAATGCCAGTTGATTAAAAACGCCATCGAACAAGGCGACATTGGCGCTTTGGCCGATATTGCCGAGATTGTTCGCTCCACAGGCGCCATGCAAGCCACACGGCAGGCTGCATCGGACGAAGCGCAGTTGGCACTGCATGCCTTAGAGGCTTTGCCCGCCAGCGAGTACAAAACCGCTTTGGCCGATATTGCCGAGCAGTTACTAGACCGACAGACATGAAAAAACCCGCTGCCTTGTGAGCAGCGGGTTTTGAGTTCTTTATCCTTTAACTGGCAGCAAGGCCAGCGTGGGGATTAGAAGCTGTGGGTCAAGCCAAAGGCTGTTTGTTTGTCTGCTGCTGTGGAAGCGTCCACTTTCGCAGCGCCGTAAGCACCGTATACGGTTGTGCGTTTGCTGAGTGCATACGAAACTTTGGCACGAGTACCTGATGCCTTAACTGTAGTAGCGGCAGCATTGGTACGTTGTGCAGTGCTGCTGGTAAAACCAATAGTGGTTGCTCCCAATGGAACGCTCACGCCCATGATGGTGGCTTTGGCTTTTTGGTCAGCATCACCACCGCTTTTGGCTGTGAATGAACCGTAATGCAACTTGGCCATGCCCAGATCATATGTAATTCCCAAGGCTGTGCCACCAGATTTGGAGTTGGCTGTGGTAGCCTCTTTTGTGACAATAGAGGTGCCGAGACCAGTTGAAAAGTTGGTTTGCCACCCTGTGCCAACTACAGCTGCAGCGCCTGCGGATGTAGTATTACTAGAGGTCTGTGCTTGTGCGCTTGCTGTGCCTGCTGCAATATTGTTAACTGAAAAGCCAGCATATTGCACCATCAAACCACCCGTGCTGTAACTGAGTCTATAAGCTGTGGCATCACCATCACCACCGGCTGCACCAGCTAATCCTTTGGCAATGACGATTCCAAGACCTGGAGCCAATTGGGGTAAAACATAAACAACAGCATTAGATGATGCTCCACCATTTCCGATGTTTACAACGCCTTTTGAGCCACCGGTATATCCTGATGCATCGACTTGGGCAATAACACCGTGATCAATACTGTAGTCTTTTCCGATCTGGAGTGTTCCAAAGCCTCCGCTGATACCAATTTCGGATGCATCTGCACCAATAGCGCCTGCTGCGTTAGGTGAGGGAACAATACGAAGGTTGGCAAAAGCCTTCATGCCGTTGCCAAGATCTTCCGAATTGCCGAAAGTGATCTGGTTTTGGCCAGATCCACTTGGCGCCAGTGTACTGGCAGAGGTTGTGGCATTGGCAGCGGTTGTTGATTTGTTGGTGGTGTAAGCACTGTCAAAGAAGCCAGAGATTGTGGCTTGAGCCATTGCGCCAGTGGCGGCGGCCATTGCTGCGACTGCAACGAGGGTTTTTTTCATTTCAATTTTCTCCAAGGGTTAAACAAAGGGCTCCGGTTCGAAGAAATGTTTGCACACTTGCTACCGAAACCCCGGGCCAACCTCCATTTCTAGGAAGCTGACGTTATTTGAGCAGAGGCACTCTCCTGAGGCAAAGGCTTTCCAACAAGTCATTGGTATTACGTTGCCTTGGGACAACAAGCTGTGTACATCGATGGTGTTAATAAATATCAAAAATAACTAAAACAATTTATATAACAAGAATATTGAATTATTTAGAGGTATACAGACCCAGCGCTTGGGTC
>JBILIR010000261.1:0-3225 GCA_044368955.1 Limnohabitans sp. | reverse complement strand
TGCTGGGCATGTTGGCTGTGTTGCGACCGGGATTGTCCACATGGAACGCCCATATGTTGTGGCCTGTGGCCTGTGCGATAGCCTATGCGGCTTTTCAGGTGACATCGCGCAAGCTGATGGCTTCAGCGGACATTGTGATTTCCAATTTTTTGCTTGCTGTTTTCATTGCAACGGTCACCGGTTTTGCTTTGCTCATATGGCCTGTGAATTGGACGGCCATAGGGCAAGAACTTGAATTTCAATGGTGGGTAATGCTCGGCGGTATGTGCCTGTTCGCTACTGTTGGTCAGTTGACACTCACGGCAACCCATCAGAAAAGCACCTTGTCTGTTGCGGCACCTTTTGCTTACTTGCAAATCGTGTTTGCTGTGATCATTGGTCTGGTGTTCTTTGAACATTGGCCGGACAACATGACGCTTTTGGGGACCGCTTTGATCGCTGTGGGCGGCGCAACTTCTGCTTGGCTTAACGGCAAATCACCAGCAAAGGCGCAATTGCCGCCAACGACCTTGTAGGTTTTGGTGCCAACTCAGTTACTGACGGTCATTTCATCTTCCATTGAAGATGAAGGCAGTTTCCTGCCATCAGACCGTTGACATAAAACCGAGGAAAAGCCTGTGACTGGCCATGGTTGCTTAAAGTTTCTATTTCTGAGAACCCTGCAGGAGGGGACATAACCGAACCGCTCTAACGCATAAGAATTGTGTCTTAGTTGGCTCTGTGAAGTTGTGCATAAGCATCCTTCAAGGCATAAAACCCCAATTTACGGGTTTTCTTATCTTGAGCGATCACCCCTTTGCGGTTGAAGCCTTTGTTGAAAATAGTCTGGCGACGCTCACTCATGAAATCGTAAAGCAGCCAAGGAGCAATACCGCAGACATAGCCAAAAGAGGCGTTTATTCGGACTTGTTCTGCCAAAATGAATGCTTGGCAATCTTCGGTAAACAAGGCGCTTTGGGGGCCCCGATGTCCAGCCAGGGCATCGGCGCCGGTTTCAGTGATTAGAACTGGTTTGTCCGGGTCAGAATTGGCCAGCAATTTTTGTAACCCCGAGAATCCCGGCTCGTACCAGCCAAAGTACTCGTTGAGTCCAATCACATCGAGATGGGCTGTTAAGCGATCTTGGATACAAAACTCTTCCCGGTTGATCAGGCAGGCTGCACTGATGAGGCGGGTACTGTCGAGATTTCTTGCTGTTTGAGCCAGTTCTGACATGAAAGCCAAGCGCGCATCGCTGTCGGCATTTTCATTTCCGACCCCCCAGAAAATCACACTGGCACGGTTGATGTCGCGCAAGATAAGCTCTTGCAACTGATTTCGGGCATCCGCAAGCGTCTTGGGATTATCAAACTCAATGGCCCAATAGACCGGTATTTCTTCCCAGAGCAATATACCCACCTCATCGGCCAACTGAGCCACGTGTTCATGGTGAGGGTAATGGGACAGGCGCAAAAAGTTGCAACCCATTTCTTTGGCGTCTGCAAAGCGGCGGCGTACATCAGCTTCGCTGGACACCTTGCCCATCTCAATGTCATCCTCATGAACGCAGATGCCTCGTAAAAAAAGGACCTCACCATTAAGCAGCAACTGGGTCCCGCGTACTTCGATGTGCCGGAATCCGATTTTTTCGTGGAATGCATCCTCGCCGCATTCAAACCGAACCTCATACAGGTGAGGGTCTTCCAAAGACCATAAACGGGGCTTGATGTTTACGCGCGCCTCGCCGTAGCCCTTAACCACCTTAAGTGCACAATTCAGATTCAATGCCGGAATGCGGCATAGCACCTCAGCATTGACCTCCTGATGAAGTTGAACCTTGAACACCAGACCGGTCTCTGGCGACCAACTGGCTTGCGCAGAGCGAATAAAAACCGCCGGCAACTTCAACAGAGAGACTTCGCGGTAGATGCCGCCGTGATTGAACCAGTCCACATGACGCATTGGAACCCGGTCAAGCTCACGGCGGTTGTCCACTTGCAACTGAAGCCGGTTCATACCTGTCTGCAGATGATCGGACAAGTCCACGCAAAAAGGGGTGGAGCCACCCAAATGGGTCCCTATAAACAGGCCATTGAGAAACACTCTGGTCTGGTAATTGGCTGCACCTACTCTTAACAAAGTGACGGGGCGCTGTGGCTCAGGCGAGTGTTCAATCCAACGCGTGTACCAGCCCGATCCCTCAAAGTAGCGCCACTCTGGTTTGGCCATAGACCAGTTGGACGGGGTGTTTAAACTGGCCCCATCGCTAGGGTTGTAGTCGCGCGGATGGGTCCAATCTTTGGCCGGCGTGTCATCAAGTTCGAACCATTTCTGACGCAAGCCTTCGTCAAACATATCAAGTGTGAATTGCCAGTGACCATCCAGGCTCTGCCTGCCCCGATCGGCCAATATGACCAAACTACCTGCAGAGATCACCGGCGCTTCAAAGCGTTGCAGGTAATCTTCGTCATGCAGGTGGTGAAAAGGGTCCAGTGCTTCGGACTGCTTCTTCATGTGCGCGCTCCATGTTGGGCCGGTAGCTTGGCATAGCCGATGCCGACCATGGGGCGAAAGCGCCACCCACCAGGAAATGCATCCCACTCAGGCCAGAGACTTCGAGCTGCCATGGCAATGGCTATCCAACGAAACCAAGTGGCAAAGGTGTTGGATATTCCTTGAGGCTCTGTATAGCCCTTGACCCAGCCATCTTGTTTTCGCAAGCCGCTTCCTGGACGCAATTCCTCGTCCGCAAAGCCGCCATCTTCATGTTGAAATCGAAGGAGTTCACCAAGCATTGTGAACAACCAGAAGTCAATTTCATCTTGGCGGTGCTCAGAGCATGCCCGCCCGTGCACCAACAGATCTACCAAGTCCGCATCAATGCAAGCGCTGTGTATTTTCGGGGGCTGCGTTAAAGCGTAATCAATAGCCTTGTCTTGGTAGGGCAAGACCCTGTCGGTGAAGTACCACAAATGATAGTTGTGCATGGAGCCCGCCATGGCATGCAGCAGCGCCGTGGCATTGTGGGCTTGCCCGACACCCCAGAAACCGGTTCCAGGCTCCTGCAGTCTTTCGTGCCAATCAAACATGATTTCCAGGGCATTACCCGCGCGATTACCTTCTGCACCGTCCTGTGCCTGAAACTGAAGCAAAAAACTTCCGAGATTGACGATGTTATTCCCCTCTTGCCAAGGGTCGCGCAAATCACGCTCACTGAGCCAGGCCTGTAAAAATTGCGGTTCTAAA
>JBILIR010000012.1:0-12082 GCA_044368955.1 Limnohabitans sp. | reverse complement strand
AGTTACACCAGCGCTTGAGCGTGCACGAGGAAATCATCCATTCGACGATTGAGATTCACCACCGCCATTAGGCGAGCGCCAAGCCAGCATCAAACCATCCCACTGCAAACGCGCCACTTTGAGGTGGCGCTCTTTCACATGGCCGTAGCCTTTGATTTTGTCGGGGATGCGGGCAATCTCTAGGGCCAGCGCTTGTCGCTCGGGGCTAAAGCCAAGCAAGATCTCTTCAATCGATTCAAGGTACTGCCCGACCAATGCACATTCATTACGGCGCTCTTCGGTGTAGCCAAAGACATCCAAGAAAGTGCCTCGCAAAAAGCGCATCTTGGCCAAGACCTTGAAGCCACTCAGCATAGAAGGACCAAACTTTTGTTTGACCAACTCACCCTTGGCGTTTTTGCGGGCGAGCAAAGGCGGGGCCAAGTGGTAGTTGAGGGTGAAATCGCCTTCAAATTGGTCGGCAATGCGCTTTAAAAAGCTTTCGTCGGTATGTAAGCGAGCCACTTCATACTCGTCCTTGTAAGCCATGAGTTTGAAGAGGTTGCGCGCCACCGCATCGGCGAGTGCAGGTGTGGTTTGCTGCAAAACTTTGTCAATGAAGGTGGTGTATTTGGCCGCATAAGCTGCATTTTGGTACTGGGTTAAAAACGCAGCGCGTTTTGCCACCATGTCATCTAAAGATTCACGCGACTTGAAATGCACCACTTGCGCTGGCGCCAACAAGGCTAGCACCTTGGTGATGTCAAACGCACACCAACGGCCCCAAGCAAAGGCTTTTTTGTTGGACTCGACTTGAACGCCGTTGAGTTCAATAGCCCGCATCAGGGCTTGCAGCCCCAAAGGAATCCAGCCCTTTTGCCATGCATAGCCCAACACCATAGGGTTGATGTAAATGCTGTCGCCCAATAACTGGGTGGCGAAGTGGTTGGCGTCAAACGCGCCCAAATTGCGGTTTTCACCGTCGAGCGCTTGCAAGATATCGGCCACGCAGCCTTCGCTGGGGTTGGCCCAAGCGCCGTTTTTCACAAACGCTGCAGTGGGTGTGCCGTGGTCGTTGATGGCCACACGGGTGCGCCCAGGGCGCAAACGCAGCATGGTCTCTTTGCCAGCGGTAACGATGGGGTCGCAACCCAAAATCAAATCTGCTGCTGCGGTTGATACACGGGTGGTACGTATCTGGTTTTGCTGCTCGGCAATCAACACATGGCTCCAAGTGGCGCCGCCCTTTTGCGCCAAGCCGGCTGAGTCTTGGGTGACGATGCCGCGACCTTCCAAGTGACCCGCCATGCCCAACAACTGTCCGATGGTGATGACGCCTGTGCCGCCCACACCTGCCACCACAATGCCGTAGCCGCCGGGGTAGACACCGCGGGTGAGCGAGGGCACTTCGGGCATGGGCAAATCGCCCAGCGCCAAGTGGTCAAGCACTGGGCGGTCTTTGCTCTTTTTACGCAATTGGCCACCTTCAACCGTGACAAAGCTGGGGCAAAAGCCTTTAACACAACTTTGGTCTTTGTTACAGGTGCTTTGGTTGATGGTGCGCTTGCGACCAAAATCAGTTTCAAGCGGCTCCACACTCAAGCAATTGCTTTGGGTGCTGCAGTCGCCGCAGCCCTCGCACACCGCTTCATTGATGACGACACGAACCGCAGGGTCGACCATGGTGCCGCGCTTTCTGCGGCGGCGTTTTTCGGTGGCACAGGTTTGGTCATAAATGATGACGGTGCAGCCTACTATTTCTCGCATCATGCGTTGAACCGAATCTAGTTCGTCACGGTGTTCAATGGCAATGCCCTCGGGCAAGCCCAACACACCACCGGCCGCGCCGTTTTGGCCCACACCTTCGTATTTTTCAGGCTCGTCCGTCACGATAACGATGCGCTTGGCACCTTCGGCTCGCATGCTTTGTGCGATTTGAATGACGCTGTGTCCTTCTGAACGCTCTCCAATCGGTTGGCCCCCGGTCATGGCCACCGCATCGTTGTACAAAATTTTGTAAGTGATGTTCACACCGGCCGCCACGCTTTGTCGAATGGCCAAGATGCCGCTGTGAAAGTAAGTGCCGTCGCCAATGTTGGCAAAGATATGCTTGTCGTGGGTGAAAGGTTGCTGCCCCACCCATGGCACACCCTCGCCACCCATTTGGGTGAATCCCACCGTGCTGCGGTCCATCCACAGCGACATGAAATGGCAACCAATGCCCGCCATGGCGCGTGAGCCTTCCGGCACTTTGGTGCTGGTGTTGTGCGGGCAGCCTGAGCAAAACCAAGGCTGGCGATCGGCTTTGATCTCCAACACCTGCATGGCTTTTTGCTTGGCTTCCAACACCGCCAGCTGCGCGTCCATGCGTGAGCGGGTGTCGGCATCGACGCCGAGTTTTTTCAAGCGAATGGCAATCGCTTGGGCAATCAGCGCAGGAGACAGATCGGCATTGGCACGCAGCAAAATATGGCTGCTGGGGTTGGGCTGCGACCATTCGCCACCCGCATCGCCCTCGCCTTCATTGAACTTGCCCAACACGCGGGGGCGCTGTGCATCGGGCAGGTTGTAAAGCTCTTCTTTGATTTGGTATTCAATGAGTTGGCGTTTTTCTTCGACCACCAAAATTTCTTGCAAGCCACGGGCGAACTCACGGGTGCTTTCTGACTCCAAGGGCCAGACCACGCCCACTTTGTGCACCCGAATGCCGATGCGCTGGCAGGTGATGTCGTCGAGTCCCAAATCGAGCAAGGCTTGGCGGGTGTCGTTGTAGGCCTTGCCACTGGCAATCAAACCAAAGCGGTCATTGGCGCCTTTGATGACGGTGTGGTTGATTTTGTTGGCGCGGATATATGCCAGCGCCGCATACCATTTGTAATTGAACAAACGCGCTTCTTGGCTTAGCGCATCGTCGGGCCAGCGGATGTGCAAACCGCCGTCAGGCATCTCGAACTCGGGCAGCACAATGCGCACACCCTCGGGGTCGATCATCACCGAGGCGCTGGACTCGACCACCTCTTGGATGGTTTTCATGCCCGACCACACGCCGGCAAAACGGCTGAGGGCTATGCCATGAATGCCATAGTCCAACACGTCTTGTACTGAGGCAGGGAAAAACACCGGTAAGCCACAAGCTTTGAAAATATGGTCGCTTTGGTGCGCTGCCGTGCTGCTTTTGGCGACATGGTCGTCACCTGCAAGCGCCAGCACACCGCCCCAAGGCGTGGTACCCGCCATATTGGCGTGCTTGAACACATCGGAGGTGCGGTCAACACCTGGGCCTTTGCCGTACCAAATACCAAACACGCCATCGAATTTATTGCTGCCGGGCGGCGCAAAACCCAGTTGCTGTGTGCCCCACAAGGCTGTCGCGGCCAGCTCTTCGTTCACACCGGGTTGGAACACGATTTGCTGAGACTGAAGAAAAGATTTGGCGCTCCACAGCGCTTGGTCGTAAGTGCCCAAGGGCGAACCACGGTAGCCGCTGATGAAACCAGCGGTGTTTTTGCCCTGCAAAGCATCGCGCTGGCGTTGCAACATGGGCAGTTTGACCAAGGCTTGCACACCGCTCATGAAAGCGCGGCCATGGTCGAGGCGGTATTTGTCGTCGAGTTGAACCGTCTCGAGGGCGATGCGAATGTGTTCGGGCAGGGGCGCGTTCATGACGGGGTCTCCGATTACAGCTGGGTGCTAGCCCGTCAGTTTAGGTGGAAAACACCTGTTCTGCAGCGGGGAAGTCCCTCAGATTACCCCATAACGCTGGCGGTAGGCTTGAACAGCCGGCAGGTGCTCGGCGAAGGCGGAATTGGCACTGGCTTGCAAAAACGCCAGCAAATCATCCAATTGCGCCACCGCGCAGACCTGTAAACCCAGTGTTTCTCGAACGTATTGCACCGCGCTGTGCGTCACATCCTGAGTTTTGCCTTGGGTATCGACTTCGGTCGCCATTTCTTGGCGGTCCAAGGCAATGGCCACCGCATGGGCTTTCGCACCTGCGGCCTCGATCAGGCGAATCGACTCTCGTACTGCCGTACCTGCACTCATCACATCGTCCACGATCAGCACCCGCCCTTTAAGAGGCGCACCCACCAAGGTGCCGCCCTCGCCATGGTCTTTGGCCTCTTTGCGGTTGTAGGCAAAAGGCACATTGCGCCCCAACCTTGCCAATTCGGCGGCCACCACCGCGCCCAAGGGAATGCCTTTGTAGGCAGGGCCAAACAGCATGTCGAATTCAATGCCACTGGCCAAAATATGCTGCGCATAGAAACTGGCCAGCCGCGCCAGCTTGGCGCCATCGTCAAACAAACCGGCATTGAAAAAATAAGGCGATAGACGACCCGCTTTGGTTTTGAATTCCCCAAAACGCAAGACCCCACTTTCCAGCGAGAATCGAATAAATGCCTGCGCCAAATCGGTTGGCGCTGCGCCTTGTTCAGCCATAGGGGATTCCTTGTTCACACTCACCAGCCTTAACCTCAACGGCATCCGCTCGGCCAGCAGCAAAGGGCTGCAAAGCTGGCTTGAAAAAGCCAAGCCCGATTGTATGTGTGTGCAAGAGATCAAGGCCCAAGAAAGCGATCTTGTCGGCAGCTTCGAGCAGTTGGCTGGCTTGAACGGTTACTTCCACTGCGCCGAGAAAAAAGGCTATTCCGGCGTGGGCATTTACACCCGCGAAGAACCCAGCCATGTGATCCAAGGCTTTGACGGCGGCGAGTTCGATGCCGAGGGGCGCTACTTGGAGCTGCGCTTTGACACGCCCAAACGCAAGCTGTCTTTGTTGAGCGTGTATTTCCCCAGCGGCTCCTCGGGTCCTGAGCGGCAAGAGGCCAAATACCGATTTTTGGATGTGATCTATCCCCACCTGATGGCCTTGCAACAAGGCCGCGAATTTATTTTGTGCGGCGACGTCAACATCGCCCACAAGGAAGCCGATTTGAAAAACTGGCGTGGCAACAGAAAGAACAGCGGCTTCCTGCCCGAAGAGCGTGCTTGGATGACCAAGCTCACCACCGAGGGTGGCTTGGTGGACGTGTACCGCCAGCTGCACCCCGACACCACCGATGCTTGCTACACCTGGTGGAGCAACCGCGGCCAAGCCTATGCCAATAACGTGGGTTGGCGGTTGGACTACCACTTGGCCACACCTGCCTTGGCAGCCAACGCCAAGACGGTGGCGATTTACAAAGACGAAAAATTCTCCGACCACGCACCCGTGACTGTGGCCTACGACATGGTGGTGTGATGGGCATCGAGATACCCGAGTCCGAGATAGAGTTCACCGCCATCCGCGCCCAAGGCGCAGGTGGCCAGAATGTGAACAAGGTCTCTAGCGCGGTGCATTTGCGGTTTGACATTCGGGCGTCTTCATTGCCAGAGGCGGTGAAAGAAAAACTGCTGGCAACATCCGATCAGCGCATCACGCTCGACGGCGTCATCGTCATCAAAGCGCAAACCACGCGCAGCCAAGACAAGAACCGCGCAGAGGCTATCGCTAGGTTGCATGAGATGGTGGAATTAGCCGCCAAACCCATCAAGCCGCGCCGCGCCACCAAGCCCACGTTTTCTTCACAACGAAAGCGGGTCGACAGCAAGGTGTTGCGCGGTCTCACCAAAGCCACACGCGCAAAAGTGATCGACTGAACATGTTGGATGTCTTGATCATTGGTGCGGGTTTGTCTGGCATTGGTGCTGCGCGTCATTTGCAAATGCAATGCCCGAACAAAACCTGGCGCATCTGGGAAGCCCGCGACCAACTGGGTGGTACCTGGGACTTGTTCCGCTACCCCGGCGTTCGCTCGGACTCGGACATGCACACCCTGGGCTACAACTTCAAGCCTTGGCGCGGCCAGCAAGCCATGGCCGATGGGCCCTCCATCCTGCACTACATCCAGGAAGCCGCGCAAGAAACCGGCGTGGCACAACACATCGCTTATGGCCACCGGGTGGCAAGCGCCGCATGGTCGAGCGTTGATGCTTGCTGGAGCATCACGGCGCACTTGGCGGATGGCACTCAAGTCCATCAGCAGGCGAAGTTTTTGTATTTGTGCGGTGGTTATTACAGCTTTGCCCAAGGATACCAGCCCCACTTTGCGGGTCTAGAGAACTTCAAGGGCGAGGTGATTCACCCGCAGTTTTGGCCTGCAGGGTTGAGCCATGCCGGCAAACGGGTGGTGGTGATTGGCAGTGGCGCCACCGCCATCACCTTGGTGCCGGCCATGGCGCAAACCGCCGCGCATGTGACCATGCTGCAGCGCTCGCCGTCTTATGTGGTGAGTCGCCCAGCCCGCGACCCGCTGGCGCTGTGCTTGGACCGCTGGCTGCCGTTTGGTGTGGGATATGACATCACCCGATGGAAAAACATTTTGCAAGGCTTGTTTTACTTTCAGCTCGCCAGACGATGGCCCGAATTTTTCAAAAACTATTTGGTGAAGATGGTCGACTTGGCGCTGCGTGGCCAAGTGGATGTGGCTCGCCACTTCACCCCGCGCTACAAGCCCTGGGACCAACGGGTCTGTGCCGTACCCGATGGCGATTTGTTTCGCCAGATCAACCAAGGCCGGGTAAGCGTAGTGACCGACACCGTCTCGCATTTCACGCCTGATGGCGTGGCACTGCAAAGCGGCGATACGCTGAATGCCGACTTGGTAGTGATGGCAACCGGCTTGCAACTGAATGTGCTGGCAGACATTGCCTTCGAGGTGGATGGCCAAGCCGTGGTGGCAGGTGACAGGTTTGCTTACAAAGGCATGATGCTCTCAGGTCTGCCAAACATGGTCATGGCTTTTGGCTACACCAACGCCTCGTGGACCTTGAAAGCTGATTTGACTGCTGGTTTTGTGTGTCGACTGTTAAAACACATGGACCGCCAAGGCTATCGCTTTGTTTGTCCGCAACACGATGCCGCGCTCACCCCCCAGCCATTTTTGGATTTCACTTCGGGCTATGTGGTGCGCACCAGCGAACGCCTGCCCAAGCAGGGGCCCAGCACGCCGTGGCGCGTTCATCAAAACTACCTGCTCGATTTACTGGCGCTGCGCTTTGGGCGATTGGAAGACGGTGTGCTGCGCTTCAGTGCTTGAGCCTTGACGCCTTCAAGGGGCGCAATCAAGGCGCCCGTTGCAGGCTCATCTCCAGTTCCAAGCTTTCTTGCTGGTAACTGCCGGCCATGACGTGGCGGAACATGGTTTCGGTGCGTTCGACCACGCCTGGCCAATCCAGTGTTTGCGCAGTCAGCAAAGCTTGCTTTGACAACCGCGCTTGCAAACTGGGGGCCTCAAGCACGGCACACACGGCTTTCACAAACTCATCTGGCGATTCGGCGTCCACGCACATGCCGTTTTCGCCATGGCGTATGCATTGACCAGCAGCTGCATGTTTGAAGGCGACCACCGCCAAGCCGCTGGCCATGGCCTCTAAGGTGACATTGCCAAAGGTTTCCGTGAGACTGGCAAACGCAAACACATCGCCACTGGCATAGTGGGCGGCCAAGTCTTTGCCGCTTTGGTAGCCCGCAAAAATGATGTCGGGATGCTGTTGCTGCAAGCTCTCCCGCATGGGACCGTCACCCACCAAAACCATGCGCAAACGGCTGTCTTGTTGCTTGGCCTTGAGGTAAGACTGCACCACCAGTCCTAGGTTTTTTTCAGCGGCCAAACGACCGACATACAGCAAGACTTTGTCAGTGGGTGTAACGCCCCACTTCTCACGCAAAGCAAGGCTGCGGTAGCTAGGCGAAAACTGCGAAGTGTCCACACCGCGTGGCACCACATGGACACGCTCGAAGCCTTTGGCTTGCAGTTCTTGCTGCAGCATGGCGGTTGGCACCATGGTGATGTCTGCGCGGTTATGAAATTTTTTCAAATACACGCGAATGGCACCGCTCAACCAACCGATGCCGTAATGCTGGCTGTAGGCATGGAAGTTGGTGCGGAAATCGGTGCTCACAGGCAACTTGAGTTTTCGCGCTACTTGCAACGCCGACCATCCCAGCGGCCCTTCGGTGGCAATGTGCACGATGTCGGGACGTTGCTTGGCCCAGAGTCGGTGCAGTTCGCGCTTGGCGGGCAATCCCATGCGCAGCTCGCTGTAAAAAGGAATCGGCACGCCCTTGACCAACACCTCTTGAAAATGAGCCGTGTGAACTGCCTTGTGCTGCGCTTGCTGCTTGGGTCGAATCAACCAGAGGTCGTGACCCCGCGCTTGCAGACCTTCCACAATTTTGCTCAAGGTGTATGCCACCCCATTGATATCAGGCGGATAGGTTTCCGTCACGACAGCAATTTTGAACCGCTGTTGAACAGCACCTAGACGGCTGACTTGGATATGCGCATCTGTATTCATACCCGTAATGTGAACGCCAATTGCAACAGTTTGATGAAGCTCTTGTGTCAGTTCAATGACATGGGCGTTTGTCATCAAAATTTCATGCAATCGGTCCACAGTCCCATGTGTCTTTTAACCGTGGCGATGGCCGCAGATTTCTTTCAGGAGTTTTTATGCGTGAATGGCAACAAACCCTTCAAACTCAACGCTGGGATGATCACCGTTACTACCACCACAGCTATGTGAACCAGTCGCTTCACTTCGTCAGTGCCATTTCGTTTTTGGTCGCTTATGTGTATTTGTTCATTGATCCCGTGGTGTCTGCCCTGGTCGCTTGGTTGATTTCCATGACGACACGCCAAATTGGTCATTTCTTTTTCGAACCCAAGGGGTTTGATGAAGTGAACCAAGCCACCCACGAGCACAAAGAAGAGATCAAGGTGGGCTACAACTTGAGTCGCAAAATTGTGCTGCTGAGTATTTGTGCGGCCATTCCCGTGCTGGCTTACTGGATGCCCGACTATTTGACATGGGCCGTACCGCAAGCTTATGAAGACACGCCTGTTCGCATCACCGCCATGGCTTGGCTGTTCTTGGGTGTAGCCGGTTTGGTGTTTCGTGTGTTGCAACTGTGGTGGCAAGACAGCTTGGTGGCCGGTTTGGCATGGGGTTTCAAAATCATCACCGACCCCATCCATGACATCAAGCTGTACCACAAAGCACCTTTGCATTTGTTGCGTGGTGAGCGTATTGATCCCATGGACCATGTGCGGCACACAGGCGCTTAATGCGCCTGGTGTCTTTGCTTAGGCCCAACGGGCCTTGAGCATTTCTTTGAACACCTGCCGCTTGATGGGACGCTGCTGATCCTGCGGCGGCGTCCACCACCAAGCGTCGCGTTGCATGTGCTCTGCCGCTTTCACAAAGCGATCACAGAACAGTTCAAACTGGGTGTCATCGAAATTCAGACTCATGATCATGCGACCCGACCCCACCCAACTCAAAGCCACGCCTTGTTCGCGCAAATAGTATTGAAGCAACCAGTGATAGCGTCCGGGCAAGTCATACAACACCGTCCACACGGTTTCCATGCCAGCGACTTGCACAGGCAACTGGGCTTGGCGCAAGCGCTGGTTCAGCTTGTCCATGCGAGCCGACCACACGGGGCTGGCGTTGGCCAGCAGCTGTGCAATTTCTGGGCTGTCGAGTTTTTGCAAAAACACATTCATGGTGGCCATCACGGTGGGATGGGCATTGAAGGTGCCACGGGCAAAACAAATGTCGCCTGGCCTGTCGTCACGGAAACGCTTCATCCAAGCCGACTTGCCGCACACCACACCAATGGGCAAACCGCCACCCAAGGTTTTGCCATAGGTGACCATGTCGGCCTCCACACCGAAATAGCCTTGGGCGCCGTGCTTGCCCAAACGGAAACCCAAAAACACCTCGTCCATGATGAGGGCAATGCCTTTGTCTGTACAGACTTGTCGCAATTCATGCAACCACGCTGTGTAGGCTTGTCTGTCGTAATGCACAGAGCGCTTTCCATCGATCAAGGTGCTGTCGGTGGGTGCTGCACGGTTGGGATGCATGGCTTGCAAAGGGTTGATCAGCACACACGCAATGTCGTTGCGGTTGCGCAAAACCCGCAGGGTGTTGGCATGCATATCGTTCAAGGTCAGGGTGTCGCTAGACGGTGGCATGGGGTTGCCAGGACCTGGCTGCACATCGTCCCACCAGCCGTGGTAAGCGCCGGTGAAGCGCACAATTTTTCTCTTTTTGCTGTGGTATCTGGCCAATCGCACGGCTTGCATCACCGCCTCGGTGCCCGACATGTGAAACGACACCTCGTCTTTGCCCGACAAAGCACACAAGCGTTTGACGTTGTCCAACACACAAGGATGGTAGCCGCCCAAGACGGGGCCCAACGCATGTGCCAAGGCAGCGCCTTCAGCCATGCAAGATTTGTAAAAGTCGTAGCCGAACAGGTTGACACCATAGGAGCCCGTCACGTCGATGAACTGATTGCCGTCCATGTCGCGCAAGGTGACGCCTTGGCTGCTCTGCCAAAAGTAGCCCATGTTCAGGTGCTTGGACAACAAAGCACGAAATTGGTAGGGCACACGGTACTGGCTGGTGAGCTGCATGTCCGAAATCATGGGTTTGGCGGCTTGGGTATGCGCCAAGGTCAAAGGACTGCGAGCCGTCAAGGTATCGCCCAAGGCTTGGAGTGCCGCACGACGTTGCTGAGCAATCTCGCTTGGCGCACCATCCACCGAAAACCATGCATCCTCGCTGTAGCTGTAAGCGGGCAACCAATGGGCAAAGCGCTTGGACATGCGCAAATGCCCGCCCAAGGAAGGGTGCTTGGCAAACGACAGTTGCAGCCGTTGCATCACTCTTTGCAGCAACACGGCAGCGGCCATCAAAGCTGCTGCCGCCAACACCACCGACACACTGATTTCATACGCATCCATGTAATCACCTTTCGAAAACCCTATTTGTATGACACTCAGGTTAAAAAATGATGACTGTTCGTGAACTTATTCAACGCCTCGTTAGCCAAGAAGACTTGAACTTCTTGTTAACCAACCGCATTCCCCGAATCGCGCTCACGCATTTCATGGGTTGGCTCAGCCAATTGCGCCATCCTTGGCTGGCCAAGGCTTCCATTTGGGTGTGGCAACAATTTGCGGATTTGGATTTGTCCGAGGCCAAAGAACAGCGCTTTGACAGCCTGCACGACTGCTTTATTCGCCAGCTGCGCCCAGGCGCTCGCCCCATCGACGAAGACGCCAACACCTTGGTGAGCCCTTGCGACGGCATCGTGGGCGCCATGGGCGAGGTCAAAGACGGGCAATTGTTTCAAGCCAAAGGCTTTCCCTACACCTTGCAAGACCTGCTCGGCGACAGCGCCGAGCACGGCCCGTGGCACAACGGCAAATACCTCACGATTCGCATCACCTCGTCGATGTACCACCGCTTTCATGCGCCCTTTGATGGACGCTTGCACCGCGTGGAATATTTTTCGGGTGACACATGGAACGTCAACCCCATCGCCTTAAAGCGGGTCGAAAAATTATTTTGCAAAAACGAACGCGCTTTGCTGGAGGTGGAGATAGGCGAGCAGCGCTATCCCGTGGCTTTGGTGCCGGTGGCTGCGGTGCTGGTGGCCAGCATTCGCCTACATGCCTTAGACACCTTGCTGCACACCCGCTACCAAGGGCCTGCTGTGATGACCTGCGACGCTGCGTTTCACAAAGGCGAGGAGCTTGGCTGGTTTCAACATGGCTCGACCATCTTGGTGTTCACCCCACCCGACTTTGCGTTTGCGCCTGGCATAGAGGAAGGTCGCGTTTTGCGCATGGGCCAAGCCTTGATGCGCTTACCTTCAACAGGCAATTAAGCTGATGGGGGCTTCATCGACTGGTAACGCCAAACCACGCGAGCCATGACCGCGATCATCAAAAAAGCCAGGGCCAAAATCAGATCTTCCACTTTGGCGTGGAAGTAAAGCAAGCCACTGTAGGCCGCCATCATGGCCAAGATGCTGGCGTTTTCATTGACATTCTGTATGGCAATCGATCGACCAGCGCTGAGCAGCACCACGCCACGGTGTTGCAGCAAGGCATTCATGGGCACCACAAAAAACCCACCCACCATGCCCAGCAAGGCGGTGAGCAAAACAGCTGTCTGCCACTGCGTCACCCACAAGATGATTGGCAACAAAGCGCCCATGGCCAAGCCCAACCCTAAGACGCGGGTGGCTTGGTGCAGCGAC
>JBILIR010000260.1:0-3229 GCA_044368955.1 Limnohabitans sp. | reverse complement strand
AAGATATCAAAATCATGGCATATTTTTTTATACGTCTCAAATGCACCTGACTGTAATGCACCTTGTCCTAATAACATCATGGGTCTTTTGGATTGCGCCAATGATTTTGAAATAGATTGAATATCGTTGTGATCCGAAATAAATGTTTTTGAATTTGGGAAAGGTACTAAGGAAATAGCATCAATTGGTGCCACTGATCTTTGAATATCCATGGGCAGATCAAATACAACTGGCCCTCTGCGACCATCTAATGCCGTATGTATCAGATTATGCAAGTTAGGCATAACATCATTCACTGTGTTTGGACACAGTGCTAATTTTGAAATCTCAGAAACAATTGATAAGGTGGGAACTTCTTGGAATCCACGTTGCCTTACTTTCCTACCCGATAAAAGATCGCCAGTACCAATTTGGCCCGTAATCAGCAATAATGGGGTGGAGTCATAAAAAGCATCCGCTAAAGGGGTAATAGCGTTAGTAACTCCTGGACCTGAAGTAACCATAGCCACTTGCAATTTACCCGTTAATCTTGCCTTGGCTAATGCAGCATAAACAGCACCTTGCTCATGCTTAAATACCTCAATTTTTATACCAAGAGCAATAAAGCTATTTACCAAAGGTGCAATGGTTCCACCAGGATAAATATAAATGCAATTAATGCCTAATTTAACTATTTGGCTAGCTATATGGTCAGCAATAGTATTTAGCATTTTTTAGCAAAAAGTAGAATTTCTCTACCTATTCCATTATTTGATAAAGAAGAATAGAGGTCATTAATAATATGTTTATGACTAGATTTGTTTATATTTAATTCAAAATTCTTTCTCAATTGATGCACTTCCCTTCCCAACTCATCATTACCTACATAATTTTTCCCCATCAATAAAAACATATCAATTGGAAATGTTGTCTCTGTATGCTCAACTTTAAAGCCTACAGATTTCACTAACTCACTTAAAGAAGCGATATTAAAGTAATTCAAATGATGAGGAGGTGCAACCCACCAAGGCTCAAAGCCGCAGTTCTCGCGCAATATTTGTTGAAATGGGTTGAAGTCATTGGGAACAATCAAGGTCAAAACCCCGCCGACCTCAAGCATGTCGAAAGCAATTTTTAACATGCCCTTGGGGTCTGGCAAATGCTCTAGTACCTCACCCATATTGATGGCATCGAATTTACCAAGTGTCTTTGAGGTTTCCTCATTCAAAAAACACTCTCGAATATCCAGCTTCAATGTATTTTTGCTGTATTCAGCAGCTTTTTCGGAAGGCTCAATCCCCATGACATGCCAGCCTCGTTGTTCTCCTAGCTTAAGGAACAAACCAGGACCAGAACCCACGTCTAAAAGCTTTCTTCTTTCAGGTGATAGCAATTCTTCCAACTTGTCATACCGGGCTGCATACACAGCATCCCACCACTCTTTATCTTCCAAATAGCGCTCTATATAAAGAGGTTTTTCAGTGGAATAGTATTCGTGGCTATAAATCGTCTCCAACTCTTGGGCAGTGGGAACAGGAAGCACGTGTTTAAAGCGACAGTGCTCACAGTCAACCACTTCAAAGGCGTTGACCGTTTCCAGCAACTCGCCGGCATGGGTAATACCTTCAGCGTCTTTCCATGTTGCTCTTGATGTTTGCTGCATGGTGAAAACTTTACTCTTTGGTTAATCGCTGAAAACCGGAATGATGAACAGGACTCGCCAGTTCTTTGCACTCAGGGTCTTGGGCCAACTTCGCAAACACGTGCTCTACCGCTATCTTATAAGCAGTCAAGGCACTTGGATCATGGGCCAAGGAAGCTTTGAATTGCCTGAAACCCAAGAATCCGTGTTGCAGCATTTCAACGGTGAAGCTCGTGTTCATTGCAATAGCATGAGGGGTTTTAAAACCAAACGCAGCCAAGGTGGGCAAGCCTGTGACTTGTATGTCCATTTTTGATGCAACAGCAGCATTTCGCCAAATGTCTTTGACTTGGTTACCCGTCTCAATCAATTTCTTATGCGCTTGAACCCTTTGGTATTTGCGCATGGTCGCCAGTGCAGCTGTTGGCCCTACACGGTCCGTCCAGTTGGTGCTGGATATAAACGTGGTTTGTGCAGCTTGCATCACAGCCTCGGTGCCGAGCACCGCCGACATGGCATAACCATTGGCCATGGATTTTGCAAACACGGCAATATCTGGGTAGACACCATAGTTGCGGTGTATGCCACCGGCGCACATGCGGTATCCGCTGGTGATTTCATCAAAAATCAATACTGCGCCAATGTCGTGTGCGAGTTCTTTCAGGGCCATTAAATAACCTGCGGGTGCATCTTCGCCTCGGGCTGGCTCAATGACGATGGCGGCAATCTGTTTTTCTTTGCCTTTGATTTTTTCTTTCAAAGACTCTATGTTGTTGGCGTCAAACGGCAAGGCGGTTCCAGCCAAGCCTCTGGGCACGCCGTTGGGTTGCAAGCCAGGCATCAGTTGTCCATCAAGGCCTTTTTCATCCCCTAAGTTGGCAGCTAAATACCAATCGTTCCAACCGTGGTAGCCGCTGAACATCACCGTGTCTCTCTGTGCATGCGCTCTGGCAATACGCACCGCCATGCCCATGGCTTCTCCGCCACTCCTGGCATACCGCACCATGCCAAACCAAGGGTGAAGTTCAATCAGAACTTTTGCAAGCTCTACCTCTTCAGGGCAATTGAGTGAGCTGTTGACGCCATTTCGTAAAGCGCCCACCACAGCATCGTCGACTTCATCGTCGGCATAACCCAAGATACAAGCACCGACGGCCATGATAGACATGTCGATGAACACGCGGCCGTCCAAGTCCCACACCCTGCACCCCTTGGCTTTAGAGTAAAAAGAGGGCCACACATCAGGTGCAAACATTTCAGGTCGTTTGGATAAAAGCTGCGTACCGCCCGGAATCATCTTCTTCGCTTCGTGGTACATGGCCACGCCTTGACTGTTTGTAAGTTCTTTTAGGCTATACATGAACAGTTCCTTCGGTGGCCAATGACTTCAAGTAGCCTTCATTACGCACAATGGTTTGGTTGATGGTTTGCAATTCTGGTTGATCTTTTAAAAGTGTCAACACATCTTCTGCAGTAAAAAGTTTGTCTTGGTGCGCCAATTGATCAAACACTTGGCATAAAAATTCGTAGTCGCGGGGTTCATCCAAGGTCCAGCGCATATGCGACAAACCTGTGTATTTTTTTAAGCCACCGCTTTTGAACAGCTGC
>JBILIR010000259.1:0-3241 GCA_044368955.1 Limnohabitans sp. | reverse complement strand
TCAGCTATGTCTTGACGACGCTGGGTGTGTTTGGCGTCATCCTCTTGTTGGCCCGCGAAGGCTTTGAGAGCGAAGAAATTTCTGACTTGGCCGGTCTCAACCAACGCAGCCCCTTGTTTGCGGGTGTGATGGCCATTTGTTTGTTCTCCTTAGCAGGTGTGCCTCCTTTGGTAGGCTTCTTCGCTAAGTTGTCGGTGCTTCAGGCCTTGGTGGCAACGGCTCAACCTGTAGCGATAGGCTTGGCTATTTTTGCAGTCGCCATGTCATTGATGGGGGCTTTTTACTATCTGCGGGTTATCAAGGTCATGTATTTCGATCCGCCTTTGACTGCCACCACGGTGTCTGCAGGTGCTGATGTTCGCTTTGTCTTGGCCCTGAATGGTGGTTTGGTTCTGGTGTTGGGTCTTTTGCCCGGTGGGCTGATGGCTTTGTGTGCCAATGCGGTAGTGCAAGCACTTGGAAGTTAAGTCTTTGACATAATGGTGTCATGAAAGTTCTCGACCTCCAATGCCAACACCACCATAGCTTTGAGGGCTGGTTTGGGTCTGAGGATGATTTTCAGTCGCAGAATGCCCGTTTATTGTTGGAATGCCCTTTTTGCGGCGACCACCAGATCACCAAAATGCTGAGTCCGCCTAGGCTGAATTTGTCTGGTGCGTCGCAATCACAATCGCACTCGGACAATGCAACTGCCGAACAAACAGATTCAAATGCGGTGACCACCACCACTTCTTCCTCGGCTGCTTTGATGCCCGTAGAGGCTCAGCAAGCATGGATGCACATGGTTCAGCATGTGCTGAGTAACACCGAAGATGTGGGCGGGCAATTCGCCGAAGAGGCCCGTAAAATGCACTACGGCGAAACGCCCGAGCGAGCCATACGTGGGCAAGTCTCCCGCGAAGAAACCAGCGCCTTGCAGGAAGAGGGCATTCAAGTCATGCCCCTACCCATGCCAGCGGCTATCAAAGGCCCTGTGCAATAAGCTCCACCTCGGCGGTGGACGGAATTATTTATTTTTCAGCTTGCCTCGGGGCGCCACAAAGGTGACGGGCGGTGTAGGGCGGTCACCAGGAATAATGGGCTTTGCTGGAGACGTGTCCTTTTTGGGTTTTTTGGACATCTTGTTGCTCTTTTGATCGCCTTTTGCCATGACTTACCCCTTTATGTTTTATTTGACTTCGGTGACAAATTCGCTGACTGGCCGTCGGATTTTTTTCAAAGTCTCTAACCAATCTTTTCCTTGAGAGCGGTAACCCAAAGGCATGAGGGCAACACTGCGCAAGCCTTTAGCGCCTAACCCCAAGATGTCGTCTACCGACTTGGGGTTAAAGCCTTCCATGGGTGTGCTGTCAACTTCTTCAAACGCAGCTGCAATCAGGGATGCACCCAGAGCAATATAAGCTTGCCGAGCCGCGTGTTCAAAGTTCACTTGAGCGTCGCGAGCAGGGTAGTTCTTCAACAGCATTTGGCGGTAGTTTTCCCAGCCCTGGTTGGTGCCGCCACGTTGTGCGTTGGTGAGGTCAAACATATGGTTGATGCGCTCAGCGGTGTAGGTGTTCCAAGCAGCGAACACCAGCAGGTGTGAGCCTTCGGTGATTTGCGCTTGGTTATTCGCTGCAGCTTGAATTTGTGTGCGGATATCTTTGTTGGTGACCAAGATGATTTCAAAGGGTTGCAGACCGCTGGAAGTAGGGGCTAAGCGAGCGGCTTCAATGATGCGATGCACTTTGTCTTGGGGGACGGTCTTGGTAGCGTCCATTTTTTTGGCTGCATAGCGCCATTGCATTTTGTCTAAAAGTAGGGACATCTGTTTTCCTTTGATGGCCATTATCGCCTTAGCCTCTGGCCAAGGTGACGCCACCGTCCACCACCAAGGTATGACCCACCACATAGTCGCTGGCATTGCTGGACAAATAGATGGCAGCAGCTGCCATGTCTTCGTCTTTGCCGATACGACGAGCAGGAATGGTTTGCGCGGTGGCGTCACCATGGTCCCGCGCTTCGCGGTTCATCTCGGAGGCAAATGCGCCAGGTGCGATGGCGTTGACGCAAATATCGTCTTTGATCATCTCTAGCGACATGCGCTTGGTGAGGTGGATGACGCCAGCTTTGCTGGCGGAATAGGAGTAGGTTTCCCATGGGTTGACCGAGATGCCGTCAATAGAGGCGATGTTGATGACCTTGGCCATGTGCTTTTTGGCGGCAAGACGCAACATGGGCGCCAAAGCTTGTGTCAGGAAGAAGGGTGTTTTCATATTGAGGTCCACCACCTTGTCCCAACCACTTTCGGGAAACTCATCGAACGGCGCACCCCAAGCAGCCCCTGCGTTGTTGACCAAAATATCCAAGTGCTTTTCTTTTTCGCTCAAGCGTTTGACCAGTTCTTGTATGCCTTCTTTGTGCGAGACATCCAAGGGCATGGAGATGCATGTGCCGAACGCGGAAAGTTCCTGCGCAGTGGCGTCGCAAACTGCCGCTTTGCGAGCGGTGATGTAGACCTTCGCACCTTGGCACAACAAGCCTTTGGCGATCATGCGGCCAATGCCACGGGAGCCGCCAGTCACGAGTGCTACGCGGCCTTTGAGGGTAAAGAGTTCGGTGGTGTTCATGTTATTTCCTGAAATGGGAATGGGTGCTATCGAGCTTAAATCATTTGGATGATCAATTTTTTTCCGCAGGCACTGACATCACACCTCCAGCAACTGCTGCGCCTTGTCCAACCAGATGGACAGGCTGTCGATCAACTCGGTTTGGCTGAAAGAGCAACTCTCTTCGGTGAACAAAGCGCTGGACTCCATCCTGTCAATCAGGCCTAGCCAAACGGTTTGGTAGCGTTCAGGCAATGCGCCCAGCAACACCTCTTGGGCCCTGGCCATGTGACAAAAGTCTCGGGTCTGCAAAGACCCATCGCGCAGTTGTTCCAAGGCGTGGTGCAGTTGGTCCAATGCGGTGGTGAGTGAGGTCAAGGTTTCCCCCAACTGTCTTTCAACCCCACCGCTTGATTGAACACCAGGTGCGTGGCCGAGTGGTCCGCCCGGTCCGCCACAAAGTAGCCCAAGCGCTCAAACTGAAATTTGTCATCGGGCATCGCTTTTAGCAATGAAGGCTCTACGATGGCCTGCACAACTTTGAGGCTGTGGGGGTTCAAGGCTTCCAAGAAATCTTTGCCGCCTGCATCAGGCTGCGGGTCGCTGAACAAGCGGTCGTACAAACGCACCTCGGCTTTCACGCCATCGGCCAC
>JBILIR010000258.1:0-3261 GCA_044368955.1 Limnohabitans sp. | reverse complement strand
TACTTTGATCTGAGTGACAAGTTACTTGACAGGGTAGATCGCCTATCCGGTGGAGAACGTCAACGGGTAGGGTTGGCTCGTGCATTGCTGTCTCCAGCAAGCCTGTGGCTCATTGATGAACCTTTGTCTGCTTTAGATCCTATGCGCGCTTGCTTGGCCATATCTTCTTTAGTGACGATTGCGAGAGAGCGGGGAATTACATTGGTTGCGACGTTACATCAGGTCGACATTGCACTAGAGCGCTTCGACCGCATCATTGGTTTGCTCGAAGGCCGTATTGTGTTTGATTTGCCATCTACACAAGTGACTCGCAACCGACTCGCTGATTTGTACGCGCAGCAGGAGCATGGGGGGGTAGGCAGTGATTCATTGCGATCACCGTCTGCCCTTGACCCTGCACTGCCTGCCTCATTGGGCACGCACTGCTACTAACAGGTCTAAATCCCAGATGACATCAGGCGACAAAATTCGCGATCCAGATTTTTCATCAAGAATTTTTTTTCTTAGCTTGGTTTTATTGCTTCTTTGGCCCCTTGGTGTAGCCACAGAGTTTAGACCCTGGGTCTTGTGGCAACCCGAAAACCGAAAAGTGACTATTGATTTTTTAACCAGTTTTTGGCCAATGGTTCATAGCGGTGAATTTATGCGCATGGTGGCCCTCGAAACTTGGCGTACCGTGGCAATGGCCACAGCGGGTGTCACACTGGCCTTGGTGCTGGCTATACCTATGTGCTTGATGGCTACTCGCGTCCTATCACTATCTGCATTGCCTGGTCGCATGAACCGTTGGCCAGCAGTGTTGCGCTGGTGTGTTCGCGCTAGCTTGATTCTTATGCGTAGCATTCCAGAACTGGTGTGGGCCTTGGTTTTCGTCCGTGTGGTTGGTTTGGGCCCAACAGCGGGTGTGCTGGCCATTGCACTGACTTATGGTGGCATGCTTGGTAAGGTGTATGCCGAAATTTTGGAAAGTGGTGATAGCCATGCGACTCTTAATCTGATGCGCAATGGCAGTGGACGCTTGCAAGCATTTGTTTATGCGCTGCTTCCCAGTCATGCTGCGGAGCTTGCTTCCTACACGGTTTATCGTTGGGAATGCGCCATCCGCTCATCTGTGGTTTTGGGGTTTGTGGGCGCTGGAGGCCTGGGTCAGCAAATGGACACATCTATGAAGATGTTCAATGGCGGAGAAGTTGCAACTTTACTTTTGGTATTCATTGTGCTAGTGGCATTGGCTGATCAAGTGAGCGCCTGGCTGCGAAGAGCTTTGTCATGAAACCTTCGAAAAATTTCACATCAATGTCAAAATTCTTTCCCCAAGCGTTGGCCAATCCACCTTACATACTGCCTGCCTCGTTATTTGACCATCGAAGTAGTTTCGGCTGGTTTGTCCTCGCTGTGTTGGTTTTGGTCATTACAAGCTTCTTATCTTTAGAGCTGGATTGGGCGTCCTTTGCTTCTTTAGATTCGGGGCGGAGTATGTACCGTTTCATTGCGGATTTTTTCCCTCCTGACCTTTCTCCTAAATTTCTAACCATTGTTGCTTTGGCTGCATGGGAAACATTGGCCATGTCTGCATTGGGTACGCTTCTCGCAGCATTGTTCGGGTTGGCCTTGGCAGTACCTGCCAGTCGTCTGTCGAAACAAGACTCAGCATGGCTTCGCTCACCATCACGCTTTTTCCTCAATGTCTTGCGAGCAATTCCCGAACTTGTTTGGGCTGCGCTGTTGTTAATTTCTGCAGGTCTAGGTCCAATGGCTGGAACTTTAGCTCTCGCCCTGCATACCAGCGGTGTTTTAGGTCGATTATTTGCAGAGGCCATTGAAAACGTACCTTCAGACACAGGTGACGCTTTGCGCATTCAAGGTGTGGGACCGTTACTCGTATTTGCTTACGCAACCTTGCCGCAGGCTTTGCCACAGTTGATGAGTTACACGCTGTATCGCTGGGAGAATAATATTCGCGCAGCTGCTGTACTAGGGGTGGTTGGAGCTGGTGGCTTGGGTCAGTTGCTGTCTTTCAACATGGGGCTGTTTCTAATGAACAAGACTGCAACTATTTTAGGTGCAATGTTGCTTATGGTCGCTTGTGTTGATGCGCTAAGCTTTGGTTTGAGGCGTCAGTTAAGTCGGTGAGATACAGAGCGAGTCTGTGATCATGGTGGCACATTGCTGTTGTCAATGATGACAGCTTAATAAAAGTTTGATCAATTTCTTATGCACAACAAGGATATTCTTTTCAACACATCAATTGTTGATATCAAAGCAATTACTCTAGACCTCGACGATACCTTGTGGCCTGTTGCCCCGACGATCGCAGGTGCAGAGCAAGATTTATTTGACTGGTTATCTGCTCACGCACCCAAAACGGCAGACTTGACCCGACTAAGTGGCGTTAAACAATCGATTCGCCAAGAAGTTACCGCAAAACACCATGCTCGCGCTCACGATCTTGGCTTTTTGCGACGAGAAATGATTCGTGAAAGTCTGCGTCTTGCAGGTGACGACCCGTCTTTAGCAGATGATGCTTATGCTGTGTTTGATGTAGCCAGACAAAGGGTTACGCTCTTTCAAGGCGTAGAACAGGCACTGGCCCGCCTTGCTTTGAAATATCGGCTGGTAGCAATATCCAATGGCACTGCGAATGTGTTTGTTACACCCGCCGGTCCTTACTTTGATGCGGCATTCAGCGCACATGAGGTGGGTGTCGCAAAGCCGTCAGCAAAAATTTACCATGCTGCTACGACATATTTGGGCTTGAGTCCTGAGCAGGTACTGCATATTGGAGACGATGCCATTTCCGATGTCTGGGGTGCTAAAGAAGCCGGTTTACAAACGGTATGGATCAATCCAGAAGGACATCTTTGGGCGCATCAATCACCACAACCCTGGACAGTTCGTGACCTTGCAGACGTGGCCGAAGGTCTGCAGGTCTGAGTGGCGTTTGGGGGCAATCACTGATTTGAAATTTCGATCATGATTTCATTTCGCCTGAGCATGGGTAAGGTCCAAGGAGGGTCATACCTGGACAATTGAGGCTGCCCAGTTGCTTGTAGATTTCTCTTGGCAACCCATTCAATAGCCTCTTGGGTTTTGCTTTGAACTTTCGATTGAAAATTAAATCCAGAATATTTCAGAACAGCGTATCGCTTGCTAGGAACTTCTCGTAAGTTCACCGCGCTGTTTTTAGGTTTTGGAATAGTCGCCATGGTGTATTGACTGGGCATGATGAACTTGACAAGCCACTGCTTAGAGGTTTCCATG
>JBILIR010000322.1:0-2687 GCA_044368955.1 Limnohabitans sp. | reverse complement strand
GGTTTTGCCGGTTCCTGGCTCACCTTTGACCAGCAACGGGCGCTTGAGGGTGATGGCCGCATTGACCGCCAGCATCAGGTCTTGGGTGGCGACGTAGTTATCGGTTCCTGCAAATTTCATGGGTGAATGCCTTTTATGTTTCCGACACGTAGCTTACAAACTGCGTCGATATAATCTTTGGAGTTTCTTTTCATGATTGTCTGTCCAAAATGACCAAGCTCATAACATCGCTTCTCATGGTTTTTGTCGCCTCGGTGACCTCAGTGGCTTATGCCCAAGACGCAGCAGGGGACGCGAAAGCTGGTGAAACCAAAATCGCCATGTGTATCGGTTGCCACGGCATCAAAGGTTACCAAGCTTCTTTTCCTGAGGTCTACAAAGTTCCCATGATCTCGGGCCAAAGTGCAAGCTATATCGTTTCGTCTTTAATGGCTTACCAAAAAGGCGATCGCAAACACCCCACCATGCGCAGCATCGCTGCTTCTTTGACTGCCAAAGACATGGCTGACATTGCCGCCTATTACGAAACGCATGGCAAAGACGACTCAGTGACTTTGCCCGAAAAAGCCTCCGAGCCCTCTGCCAGCACAGCTGCCTTGCTTGCCAAGGGTGCTTGCGCTTCTTGTCACGGTGCGAATTTGAATAAACCCATGGTGCCTGGCTACCCCAAAATTGCCGGCCAATACAAAGATTACCTCTATGTTTCCCTCAAATCCTACAAACAAGATGGTCAATCTACTTGGGGTCGCTCCAATGGCGTGATGGGTGGCATTGCCAAGCAATTCACTTTGGCTGAACTCAAGCAATTGTCCGCATACGTCAGCAGTCAGCAGGGCGAATTGAAAACGGTGCCTCAGTCTAAATTCCGCAAATAAAAGCTGTAAGCTCTTCCCAAAAACCCACTTCGGTGGGTTTTTGTTTTTCTAGGACCTCAATCTTGGGTGGCGCGGCGCTGAACTGCATCTATATAGGCTTGGCCATCGGGTGGACGACCGCTGCGTTGGCTCTCCCACAACATGGTACCCAAGCACTCCATCACCTCGTGGTGGGCGTCATGCAAGCTGTTGCGTTTGGCCGCTAGCAATTCCACCGCTTGGCGTATGCCGCGTGGTTGATCAATCGAGCATTGTTCGCTGATGGAGACATGCATAGACAAATGCAAAAACGGGTTGGACTGACCATCGTCACCTTTGTACTGTTGGGTCAGCGCTGTATCAATGTCGGATAAATCCGTGGCGTATTCGGGGTGTTCTGCCACCCACAAACCGGCCAGCGTTTCCAAAGCATCGCTTAATTGATCGCTTTGCTGCTTGGCATAGACTTGGCAGAAGAACCGCCTGACATCTTCTTGGGAAGGATTGAACATGGCTTGTATTGTTAACCAGAGACCTGCATGAACCATGCTTTCATTTGTGACGCTATCCGTACCCCCTTTGGTCGCTATGGTGGCGCCTTGTCGTCGGTGCGTGCCGATGATTTGGCGGCTGTGCCTTTGAAGGCCTTGATGGCGCGTAACCCCCAGGTGGACTGGGCCGCAGTGACAGATGTGTTGTATGGCTGCGTGAACCAAGCGGGCGAGGACAACCGCAATGTGGCGCACATGGCGAGTTTGTTGGCGGGCTTGCCCTTGGAGATTCCAGGGGCCACCATCAACCGCTTATGTGGGTCTGGCATGGACGCTTTGGGTAGTGCGGCGCGGGCTATCAAATCGGGCGAAGCGGGTTTGATGATCGCGGGAGGGGTGGAGAGCATGAGCCGCGCTCCGTTTGTGATGCCTAAAGCTGAAGCCGCGTTTGGGCGCAATCCGCAAATTTTTGACACCACCATTGGCTGGCGCTTCGTCAATCCTTTAATGAAAAGCATGTACGGCGTGGACGCCATGCCCGAAACCGCCGAGAACGTCGCCACCGATTACAAGATTGAGCGAGAGGCGCAAGACCGCATGGCCTTGGCCAGCCAAATGAAAGCGGTGGCAGCACAAAAAGCGGGCATCTTGGCGCAAGAAATCACCCCCGTCACCATCCCGCAGAAAAAGGGCGACGCTGTTCTGGTGGACAAGGACGAGCATCCGCGTGAAACCAGTTTGGAAGCCTTGGCCAAACTCAAAGGCGTGGTGCGTTCCGATGGCACGGTGACGGCTGGCAACGCATCTGGTGTGAACGACGGCGCTTGCGCGATTTTGTTGGCCGATGAAGCCCATGCCGCCAAGCATGGCTTAACGCCTCGTGCCCGAGTGGTGGGCATGGCAACAGCAGGTGTACCTCCGCGCATCATGGGCATTGGCCCCGCGCCTGCTACTGAAAAAGTGCTGGCGCTCACTGGTTTGACGCTGGCACAAATGGATGTGATCGAACTCAACGAAGCCTTTGCCGCCCAAGGCTTGGCGGTGTTGCGGCTGCTGGGTTTGCAAGACGACGACCCCCGCGTCAACCCCAACGGTGGGGCGATTGCTTTAGGCCATCCACTGGGCGCTTCAGGCGCTAGGTTGGTCACCACTGCTACCAACCAACTTCAACGTACCGGCGGACGTTATGCCCTTTGCACCATGTGCATAGGCGTGGGGCAGGGGATTGCGGTCATCATTGAGCGGGTTTGAGCTAAGTTGTAATTTGATTATTTCCGCTTAATGGCGATTTGGTAAGCCTCATCATGTTCTCGCCTACCAATGGCAATCACCACAACGACCA
>JBILIR010000257.1:0-3289 GCA_044368955.1 Limnohabitans sp. | reverse complement strand
TATCGCGCCACGCAAAGCCTTGCAAGCGGCCGGTACGTCGGTGGACCCTATCCAGCTAGAGGTTTTTAACAACCTCTTTATGAATATCGCCGAGCAAATGGGCTTGCAATTGCAAAACACCGCGCATTCGGTGAACATCAAAGAGCGTCTCGATTTTTCATGCGCCATCTTCAATCAACAAGGTGAGTTGATTGCCAATGCGCCGCACATGCCTGTGCATTTGGGCTCGATGGGCGAGAGCATCAAAACGGTGATTCGGGATAACGCCGGTCGAATGCAGGCAGGGGACGTGTATGTTCTGAACGATCCCTACCACGGTGGAACCCATTTGCCTGATGTGACCGTTATCACGCCGGTTTACTTGGGCGATTCGCTTGAGCCCGATTTTTATGTGGGCTCTCGTGGCCACCATGCAGACATTGGCGGTGTGTCCCCAGGCTCTATGCCACCGTTTTCCACCACCATCGATGAAGAGGGTGTTCAAATTCAGAATTTCAAACTGGTGGAAAAAGGTGTGCTGCGTGAAGCGCCCATGTTGGCTTTGCTGCAAAGTGGGGCCCACCCCAGTCGCAACCCTGCGCAAAACATGGCGGACTTGAAAGCCCAAATTGCAGCGAATGAAAAAGGGGCGCAAGAGTTGCGCCGCATGGTGGCGCATTACGGTTTGCCTACCGTGCAAGCCTATATGCAGCATGTGCAAGACAACGCAGAAGAATCTGTCAGACGCGCCATTACCCGCTTGGCAAAACGCTTTGGCGATGTGACCCGCCACAGCTTTGATTTCCCCCTAGATAACGGCGCTTGTATCAAGGTCAGCGTCAGCATTGATGCTAAAAACCGCAGTGCGGTCGTCGACTTCACAGGCACTTCAGCCCAACAAAGCAATAACTTCAATGCACCCCGTGCTGTGTGCATGGCGGCGGTGCTCTATGTATTCCGTACCTTGGTGGAAGATGACATTCCTTTGAATGCAGGGTGTTTAAAACCTATTCAAGTCATCATTCCAGAGGGCTCCATGCTCAACCCCTTGCCGCCAGCCTCAGTGGTGGCCGGCAATGTCGAGACCTCCACTTGCATCACCAATGCCTTGTATGGCGCCTTGGGCGTGATGGCGGGCAGCCAGCCCACCATGAACAATTTCACCTTTGGAAATGCCACCTACCAATACTACGAAACCATTTCAGGCGGAAGTGGCGCTGGACCCGTGTTCAACAGCAGCGGTGAGGTGGTGGGTGGTTTCAAGGGAACCGATGTGGTGCAAACCCATATGACGAATTCTCGTTTGACAGACCCTGAAGTGTTGGAGTTTCGCTTTCCTGTGCGTTTGCTCTCCTACAGTTTGCGAGAAGGTTCGGGCGGTCAAGGAAAGTTTGCAGGTGGCGCTGGTGGTGTTCGTCGCATAGCGTTCTTAGAGCCAATGACGGCAGGTATTTTGTCCAACGGTCGCATGTATCCCGCGTTTGGATTGGCCGGCGGGTCGGCTGGTTTGCCTGGGGTGAATCGGGTCGTCAGGTCCAATGGTGAAGTGCTCATACTGGGACACATTGACCAAGTGCAAATGCAAGCGGGTGATGTGTTTGAAATTCATACGCCTGGCGGCGGTGCATACCTTGACGCTTGAAGCCGATGTGAATGTGTTGAAAGACCAATGGCATTCGGCCAGCGGTGCCTCAGTGCCCAAGCGTTTTGAAATGGTCAATGACAATTGCAGCGCTGACACAGCGTATCGCTTGGCTTGCGCGGGGACAGCCCTGTTGTGGCAAGGGGACTTTCAGCAAGCGCGTCAATTGCTTCAAGCGTTGACGCGTCGCGTCAGTCAAGCGCCCAAGGCTAAGACGACAAGTTTGGGTATGCCGCAAGCCTTTCATGCCCACCGCATGGCGCAAGCCCAGCGTGCACGAATCCTGTCTATGCTGGTGTTGCAAGTGGAGGGTGACTACCGCATTGCTTTGCGCCGTGCGCCAGACATGCGCGACGCATTGCGCAGTGCGTGGGGCGAGCCAAGCGGCCAAGCGCGGGTGCTGTCTTTGCGAGAGTTGCTAGGTGTTGTCAGCGCCTACGAGTGGCAACGCAAAGGCATCGCTGTCAATGTCTTGAGTGAGGAAGGCTTCTTCATTCATCCGCGCTATGGTGTGTTTTCTCCCGTGCGAAGTGAATACCTTGATCTGATTGCCAAGGCGCCTTTGCCTTCGACTGCACTGGCTTTTGACATTGGAACCGGCACGGGTGTGATTGCAGCCTTGTTGCTGATGCGCGGCGTCAAGCATGTCATCGCCACAGACAGTAGCGACGTCGCCTTGCAGTGTGCGCAAGACAATTTGCAAAGCTTGGATCTTTCATCCAGAGTGAAGTTCCAAAAGAGTGATGTATTTCCCAAGGGACAAGCGAATTTGATTGCGTGCAACCCGCCTTGGTTGCCGGGCAAAGCCACGTCACTGTTAGAGCAAGCCATTTATGACCCCGACAGTCGGATGTTGCGTACTTTTTTGGCGGGTGTTTTGGCGCATTTAGCCCCTGGTGGCGAAGCTTGGTTGGTCTTGTCAGATTTGGCTGAACATTTGCAACTGCGCTCACGCGAGGAGTTGCTGCAATGGATAGAAGAGGGGGGCTTGCAGGTACTTGGCCGAGAAGACATTCGACCGCGTCACGCCAAAGTGCAAGACAGCCAAGACGCATTGCATGCGGCGCGAACGCAAGAGGTCACGTCCTTGTGGCGCCTAGGAGCAGGGGCCGCATAATCTGACCATGCGAAAAAATTTTCCTCTGCACATAGATGGCCGCCACCCTGACCGGGTGCTTGATGCGGTGAAAAACGATGTACGTAAATACCTCAAACGTGAGCGTAGGCGAGATCTACCTGAGGGAGTCGATTTTTGGGACTTTGACTGCAAGTGCGGCTTGCAAGCAGCCGATGCTGAAGTGGTTCATGTGGCCGCCTTGGTTGCAGCCATTGATGCGCTTGCCAAAGCACAGGCTACGTCTGTTTACATTGAAATTCTTGCCAAGCACGGCAAACGTGCCCCCAAGCCAGACCTCATCCCTTTGGTGGATGAACACCCTGAAGACGATTTACCCGAGTAGGTGCTGCCTGTGAGTCATTTGTTACAAGGTTTGCGAATCGTTGTCACCCAAGCCGAAGATTTCATGGGCCCGGCTTTATGCCAAGTGCTTTCTTCCCATGGCGCAACGGTGCTGGCCGACAACCGAGAACTGTATCACCCTGATGCCCCGCGCGAATTGGTGCAAAGCCATGGGCATATCGATGTCTTGGTTGCCAATTTGGCCATGA
>JBILIR010000256.1:0-3297 GCA_044368955.1 Limnohabitans sp. | reverse complement strand
ATACCGGCGGAGATGAGCCCAGGCACCGAGAGGGGAAGAATGATCTTCCACAAAATCTCAAAGCGGGTGGCGCCATCAATCAAAGCGCATTCTTCCAACTCAAAGGGAATGGAGCGAAAGTAGCCCATCAACAACCAAGTGCAAAAGGGAATCAGAAACGTGGGGTAGGTGAGAATCAGCGCCCAGCGGGTGTCAAACAAGCCCAGCTTGAACACAATGGTGGCCAAGGGGATGAACAAAATCGAGGGCGGCACCAAGTAGGCCAGGAAAATGCCCAAACCCAATTGCCGTGAACCTTTGAAGCGCAGGCGCTCAATCGCATAAGCTGCCAGCACTGCGCAAGCCAGTGACACCACGGTAGAAATAACCGAGATGAACACCGTGTTCCACAGCCATTCGGGGTAGGCGGTTTTAAACACCAGTTTGTGGAAATGCTCCAAAGTGGGCTTGATCACCCAAAAAGGGTTGCCGTCACGTGACAACAGCTCGTTGTTGGGTTTCACCGAGGTGATGACCATCCAGTAAAACGGGAACAGCAACACAAAGACAAACACCCCCAGCGGCGCATACACCGTCACCCAGCGCGACCGCGCCGTGTCCAAATAAGCCATGCCTTGGCTGTCGTCGTCTTTGGAATCGCTCATTTGTCGCTGCCTCCTTGTTGCCAGGCCCGGCGCTGCAACCCGAAGTAACTGAACAAAATGGCGGCCAATAAAAAAGGCACCATGGAGATCGCAATTGCTGCACCTTCACCCAAAGCCCCGCCGGAGATGGCGCGTTGGAAGGACAGGGTTGCCATCAAGTGGGTGGCGTTGAGTGGCCCGCCGCGTGTGAGGACATAAATCAGCTGAAAGTCGGTGAAAGTGAAGAGCACCGAAAACGTCATCACCACCGCAATCATGGGGGTGAGCAAGGGCATGGTGATGTGGCGAAAGCGCTGCCAAGCGGTGGCGCCGTCAATGGCGGCGGCTTCGTAAAGCGAGGGGGAAATGGTTTGCAAGCCAGCCAGCAAAGTGATGGCCACAAAGGGCACACCTCGCCACACATTGGCAGCCAGCACCGAGAGCCGTGCGTTCCACGGGTCGCCTAAAAAGTCGATGTAGTTGTCAATCCAACCGGCTTTGACCAGCACCCAGCTGATGATGGAAAACTGCGCGTCGTACAGCCACCAAAAAGCAATGGCCGACAAAGCCGTGGGCACGATATAGGGCAGCAAAATCACCGAACGAAAAAAGGTTTTGAAGGGCAGTCGCTCATTGAGCAAAATCGCCAGCCACAGACCCAGAACAAACTTCAACACACTGGCCACAAAGGTGTAGAACAAGGTGTTGAACAAAGCCAAACGGGTGACCTCGTCATCCCATAAAAACTCGTAGTTCTCTAAGCCGACAAACATGCCTTCTCGGCCCACCTTGGTGTCGGTGAAGCCCAGCCAAATCCCCAAGCCCAGCGGGTAGGTGAGAAAGACGACCAGCAACAAGGTGGCGGGCAGCATGAAGAGCAGGCCCAGCCCGTTGCGGCTGTTTTGTAGGCGGCTTAGCATCAGGTTTTGTAATAGCGTTCAGCGCGTTTTTGGGCGCGTTGGGCGGCTTCTGCAGGTGACTTGGAACCAGAACCCGCTTCGGCCACCATATTGCAGACGATGAAGTCGGCCATGGCACCGGCAGAGGCATAGCCCAGCTGACCGGCATAGCCTGCAGGGCGCATGTTTTTCACCGAATCGCGGTAAGGCGTGTGTTTGGGGTCCACCGACCAAATCGGGTTCTTGCCGAAGGCCGCCAAGGGGTGCGACACATAGCCACCCGCACCCTGCAACCAAGCGCCGTACTGCTCTTCTTCCATCATGAAGCGCAAAAATTCTTTGGCTGCTTTGGGGTACTTGGTGTACTTGAAAATCATTTGGTTGAAAAACAGGTGGTACTCGGTGGGGGTGCCCACAGGACCCACCGGAAACGGCGCATGTTGAATGTCAGCGGCGAGCGCTTTCACCGCGGGGTTGTCCGAGTTTTTGGCGGCGTAGTAAATGGAAATGCCGTTGTTGGTGACGCTCAATTGGCCATCTAAAAACGCTTTGTTGTTATTGGGGTCAAGCCACGACAAGGTGCCAGGGATGAAGGTGGCATACAGCTCTTTGGCGAACTCCAAAGCCTTGACGGTTTGCGGGCTGTTGATCACCACCTTGTTGTTCTTGTCGACGATGGAGCCGCCAAAAGCCCAGATCAGCCAATGTGTCCAACCGCTGTCGCCAGTAGCGTTGCCCAGCGCCATGCCACCGGGTGTGCCTTTGGCTTTGAGGGCTTGGAACATTTTCAAAAAACCATCGGTGTCTTTGGGGAAGCTGTTGATGCCGGCCGCCTTGAGGTAGCTTTGGCGATACACCATGATGGCGCCACTGGCGCCCAGCGGAACGCCAATCCATTTTTTGCCATCGGGTTTCAGGTAGGTTTCGCAAGCGGGGTACCAACCACCGTATTTTTTGCCGAGGTAGTCGCAGACATCGGTGACATCAAGCAGTTTGTCGGGGTAAAGGTTGGCGTCGTCGTTGGTCGACAAAATGATGTCAGGCCCAGCGCCTGTGTTGGCGGCGACTGCCGCTTTGGGGCGCACATCTTCCCAGCCCTCGTTGTCTACCCGCACCTCGATGCCGGTTTTCTCGGTGAATTTTTTGACATTGGCCAAGTATGTGTCGATGTCACCTTGCACAAAGCGGCTCCACCGCAGCACCCGCAGCTTGGCGTCTTTTTCGGGGACGTTGTTCCATTGGGCATGGGCTGAACTGCTGAACAGCATGGGCGCTGCAGCCACCGCGCCAGTGGCCATGCTGGTGGATTGGATGAATTGGCGACGGGTGGTTTCGGTCATAAAGCCTCCTGTGGCAATGAAAGCGTCAAGCTGTAAGGGCTTTGCCGCTGGCAGCGTCAAACAAATGGGCGCGGCTGGCGTCGGGTTGTAAACGGATGGTGCTGCCCGGTGTGAAGGTATGGCGCTCTCGAAACACCGAGGTCACTTCCACACCCGCAATTTTGGTGAACACCTGTGTATCTGCACCCGTGGGTTCGACCACCACCACCTCGGTGGCCAAGCCTTCGCTGCCGCTGGCAATGTGCAAATGCTCGGGGCGGGTGCCGTACACCACCGCTTGCCCTTCGCTGGCACGGGCCTGCAAGGGCATGGGCAACAAGCTGCCATCCGACAAGGCCACATGCTGGCCACGCACGGTGCCAGGCAAAAAGTTCATAGAGGGCGAGCCAATGAAACCCGCCACAAACTGGTTGGCTGGGTGGTCATACAACTGCA
>JBILIR010000255.1:0-3306 GCA_044368955.1 Limnohabitans sp. | reverse complement strand
CGCATACATTAACAAGGTCGGCATGGACCAAGCGCTGGCTTGGGCCACGGTTTGAGCGCCTTCTTTCAATATCCAAGCAGCCAACCCGGCAGAGATTTGTCGGTGCACCAAAGGGTCTTCTAAATAGGCGCGAACCACCTTGGCGTCGCGCGCAAGCCAAGCCGATTTCACACCGTTATCAACCCGGACATGGGGTAACAGTTTGGGCAATGTCGCGAGCAGAACTTTTTGAATCCAATTCGTTTGTGCGCCTAAAGCTGGGGAACTCATGACCAAAGCATCGATGTTGGGCAGTGACTGCGCCACGGCACGCGCTGCAATCAAGCCACCCATGCTGTGGCCCAGAAGCACCAAGGGAGCGGGCGTGAGGGTGCGCACATGCCCGATCACAAAATGCACATCGTCTACCAACTGGGAGGGGGAGAGCAGGTTGCCCCGCAAGCCACTGGACAAGCCATGGCCGTGGTGGTCATAACCAAACACCACATAACCCGCCGCCTGCAAAGCGCTGGCAACGTGTCCGTAGCGGCCCATATGTTCGCCCAAGCCATGCAACAACAAAACCGCAGCGTGTGGGTTTTGTGGCGGCTGCGGCCAAGCGTAAAACGCCAGCGTTTGTTCGCCGTGGTCGAGTTGGGTGATATGGGGTTTTTGGGCCGCTTGATCGGCAATAGAGGACATGGGGTCTTAAAAAGTGGGAGCGGCTAACTTGAACACAGCGGTTGCTGCTCTGGCATTAGGCCACCAACGCACAACACCTTCGTCTTGCAGGCCAAATGCATCTTTAATATGGAGCTGATTTTTTTTGGCCAGCGCTAAAAAGTCAGCAAAGGTAGCGACCCGAATATTGGGCGTGTCATACCACTGGTAGGGCAGTTTGCGCGTCACAGGCATATAGCCCTGTAAAACACTTAAACGGTTGGGCCAATGCGCAAAATTGGGGAACGTGACGATGCCGAAGCGACCGACACGCACGGTTTCTTGCAACATGGTTTGCGCGTTTCGCAGGTGTTGCAAGGTGTCAATTTGCAGCACCACATCAAAACTTTGATCGCCAAACATGGCCAAGCCTTGTTCCAAGTTGAGTTGAATAACGTTGACACCCCGTTTGACACAGGCCAGCACATTGGCATCATCTATCTCTACCCCATAACCCGTACAACCATGGTGCTGCTGTAAAAATGCCATCAAGGCGCCATCGCCACAACCCAGATCCAACACGCGGCTGCCATAGGGCACCATCTGCTGTATGGCCTCACGCAATCTGGGGTTCATGCGTCGGCCCCCAAGTGGATTCGGTCAAAGTAGGCCCGTACCAGCGATAGGTAGCGCGGGTCGTCCAACAAAAAAGCATCGTGGCCGTGCGGCGCGTCAATTTCGGCGTAACTGACCTGGCGCTTGTTGGCAACCAAAGCCTGCACCATTTCGCGGCTTCTTGCTGGTGCAAAACGCCAGTCGGTGGTGAAGCTCACCAATAAAAATTGGGCGCTGGCCCGTGCCAAAGCTTGCGTGAGATGTCCATCGAATTTGCTCGCGGGGTCAAAATAATCCAAAGCGCGGGTGATCAGCAAATAGGTGTTGGCGTCAAAGTACTCGCTGAATTTGTCGCCTTGGTAACGCAAATAGCTCTCAATTTGAAATTCGATCTCTTGGGTGCTGTACTTGAAGTCTTCCCCCGATTGAAGCATGCGGCCAAATTTGGTGTTCATCACATCATCACTGAGGTAGGTGATGTGGCCCAACATACGTGCTATTCGCAAGCCTCGCTTAGGCACTACCCCACGGGCTAAGAAATGACCCTCGTGAAAATCGGGGTCAGTGGTGATGGCGCGACGCGCCACTTCATTAAAGGCAATATTTTCTGCGTTTAAATTGGGTGCGCTGGCAATGACCACCGCATGCCTGACGCGGTCGGGGTATTGCAAACTCCAACTCAAGGCTTGCATGCCGCCCAAGCTGCCCCCCATGACTGCCGCCAATTGTGCAATACCTAAATGGTCGAGCAACCTGGCTTGCGAGGCAACCCAGTCTTCAACAGTCACCACCGGAAAATCTGCACCATAAATGCGCCCCGTGTCTGGATTGGTGTGCATCGGTCCCGTGGTGCCAAAGCAAGAGCCTAGGTTGTTCACACCAATCACAAAAAAAAGATTTGTGTCCACAGGCTTGCCGGGGCCAATCATATTGGCCCACCAGCCCTCGCTTTTGTCTTGTCCCTGGTAACGCCCTGCCACATGGTGAGAGGCGTTCAAAGCATGGCAGATCAAAACTGCGTTGCTGCGCTGGGCGTTGAGTTCGCCATAGGTTTCAAAGGTCAACTGGTAATGGTGCAAGACGCCGCCGCCCTGGAGTTGCAGAGGCTGTTCAAACAACAGAGACTGAGGTGTGGCTACTAACGTCATCACAAAAAAATCCGGCTACGCTAAAAACGAAGCCGAATCGGCAGACGTGTTTAGCTGAACTTGTTAAAGCGCCCGCAAGCTGTGGCAAATCGGCGCTGATAAAGTATAACCAAGCTTAGCCCTTCTTTATTAACGCCGGTCCTATCCTGCTTCATCAACTCTATTGCGACATGAATTTCTCTAACCGCTTTGGTGTTGCCCGCAATTGGCTAAATGAACAAGCCATTCGGCTGCAAGCTTGGTCTGGTTTCAGCCGCCGAGGCTTATTGCTTTTTGCTTTTTGCTTGTAGCTGTGGCGCGGTTAATTCACTCTTGGTGTTTCTTGTGCCGCACATTGATGACACCCTGAGGTTAAATTTTTACGCTTTTTTTATTTTTTCTGGCCTTTTCTTGCTTGTTTTTTTCTTTGATGCGGTCACCTTTGCGTCCCATGTTTTAGTGGTTTTTTCGGCATGTTTGCTTGGTTTGGTTGCGCTCCAAACTGGCGGCGTTAATTCTCCCAATATTGCATGGATGCCCGTCATCCCTGTGGCTGCATTGATGTTAACGGGTGTTCGTTGGTCATTGATTTGGTTGTTTTTGATTGTTTCTCTTAACTTTGTGCTGTTCGCAGCTGTTTCATTCAATGGTGTCAGCGCTCAAGTGATGCCTGAGAATTTCTCGCTTGAGCAAGCCATCATTTCTAAGCTCAATGTGATTGTTTTTTTAATCGTTGCGATTGCTTTGTATGACTGGATGCGAAATGCAAAACTGCGGGATTTGGCTTCTCGCAATGCTTAGTTGCTTGAAACCCATGGCGCTTTACGCGCAGCACAAGCACACCGTGACGATTTCATCGCGGCCGTTGGCCATGAGTTACGCACACCCATGAACGCTATTTTGGGATTGAACAGTGTCTTGGTGT
>JBILIR010000011.1:0-12426 GCA_044368955.1 Limnohabitans sp. | reverse complement strand
AGTGATTAGCAAGCTGCATACAAAGCGTATGCAGCTTGCTTCTTTTATTTCTGAACCCTATTTCTTTCAAGGATTCATATGAACACAATCCACAAGACATCCATAGCTTTATTGTCATTGGCCCTGTTTTCCATGACTGTTTCAGCCAATGAAGAGGAAAAGAAATCCCGTGTGGGAACCTGTCAAGACGCAAAAAAGCAGCAAGAATATTTTTGTGACATGAAAAATGCGGCAACAGACTCCATGGTTGCATTGGGCACTGCATGCCGTAATGCCAAGATCAATGTCAAGGAGGCGTGTGAAGGTGTTGTGCTTCCAGACCCTGTATATAAATCTTGCGCTATGGAACAAAAGTGCTAGAAGCGGCTTGTAGGGGTCGTTGAAGAAACTGAACAGAAAGCCATAAGTGACATGGTGTAAAGGTTTGGTGTATGTCGGCGGCCTTGGCTTGGCTTGCCTGTTCTCATGGCAGGCGTGGGCACAAATTGTTCGCAGCGAGCCCAAGCCTGTTAGCCCTCAGCAGGTGTATTTGCAGCCTGTTGCGGGCTTGAGCTTTAAACAACTCGGAGTTTTCAGAGAAGGTGAGAAGGAATTTTCTGTGCCTTGGGTGGTGTTCCCATTGCTTGGCGGACACTGGGGCTTGGGACCTACTTTCATAGCTGACGCCTGTTCTGTATGCCATGTTCAAGCGGGGCGAGGGCGTACCCTTGATAACGCGGTCATTACTCAACAACTATTGCGTCTGTCTGTCCCGGGAGAGGGTACGCATGGTGCGCCAAAACCGCATCCTCACTACGGCGATCAGATACAGGTCACTGGCGTGAGCGTGGGACTGAAGGAGAACCGTAAACCTGGTGAAGCAGATGTTTTTATCGACTGGCTTTATCACCAAGTCACCTTGGCAGACGGTACCAAAGTTGAATTACGCAAACCACAGATACGCATAGAAAACTTGGCTTTTGGACCTCTCGAGCCAGATGTCATGTTTTCTTTAAGAAATACACAAGCTTTGTTTGGCTTGGGATTTCTCGAAGCGGTTCCGCAGGCAAGCCTTCAAGCCATTGCCGAGCACCAAAAAACACAAGGTCTGAATGGCCGGATCAACTATGTCCGCGACGATATTAAGCGTACTGAAGCAGTGGGACGTTTTGGATGGAAGGCAGCCCAGCCTAGCATCAGGCAGCAAACTGCCACTGCATTTCTCGGTGACATGGGGGTCACCTCGTCTTTGTACATAGAAGAGAATTGTCCGCCTGTCCAAACGCTGTGCTTGGCTATGCCGCCAGGTAATCGCCCTGAATTACTTGATTACAACTGGGATCAGCTGGAGTTTTGGCAAGCGGCACTGGCACCACCACCGCCTCGGAATAAAGAATCTGCGCAAGTGCAACGTGGTCAAATTCTTTTTGAAAAGGCAGGATGTGCCCAATGTCATTTGCCAGAATTGAAAACAGGCGATTACCCTTTGCTGCCTGTGATTGCTAACACCACTTTTCGTGCTTATACCGACTTGTTGTTGCATGACATGGGTGAAGAATTGGCTGATGGCAGACCCGAATTTATGGCGGGACCGCGCGACTGGCGTACTGCACCTTTGTGGGGCATTGGCCTGTCGCAACAGGTCAATGGAAGTACCCATTTTTTACACGATGGCAGAGCGCGAAATGTATTAGAGGCAATTTTGTGGCATGGCGGTGAGGCCAAAAAAGCACGAGATACGTTTGCCTCGATGCTAAAAGATGAACGAGATGCAGTCTTGCAATTTGTGAACTCACTATGAAAATACAAATTCTGGCAGGATTGATCGCATTTTTTTCGTTGACCTTAACTCACGCTGACTGGATTGAATATGCAGACAACGGTAAAGCTGTTTTTTATTACGACCCGGCCACCGTACAAATCAACAAAGACAAGGTGATCGTTTGGGAAATGCTCAATTACAGTTTTCCTTTAAATCGCGTGTTGTCTAGCAAAACACGCAAAGAGTATGACTGTGGCAAACAGCTTTTTCGTAATCTGTCGGGTGAATTTTTTGCCGGGCCCCTGCTCAGTGGTGAACGCATCAGTGCCAGCGAGGAGGCTGACAACGATTGGCGGGTGGCGGTCGAGGGAACCCGCAATCTAGAGTTGCTCCACATGCTGTGCCCTAAGCTCAGTTAACCCGTCATTTTTTAGCAAAGGAAATCTATGAAGAAGAGCCTAATTGTGTTGGGTTTGTTTATCGCGCCCTTATTGGTTGCTGCACAAGGGGTAGATTTTATTTATCCCAAAGATGGAGACACTGTCGAGCCAACATTTTGGGCCAAATTTTCTGTCAGCGGTTTGGAATTGGCGCCAGCAACTGAGGTGAGACCAGGGACAGGACATCATCATTTGTTTATCAATGCAGTGGATATTGAAAAGAATGTGGTGATTCCATTCGACAATCAACACAAGCATTACGGAAAAGGTCAATCTGAGGCTGAAATATTTTTACAGCCCGGAAAATATAAATTGACTTTGCAATTTGGGGATAGTGCGCACCGCTCGTACGGCGCCGCATTCAGAAAAACAATTTCAATCAATGTGGTGGGTAAACCTTGATAAATACTGGCCTTTAATGACTACTTGGATACACATGTGTTCTAAAAGCATCGTGTGGGTGTGCGTTTTTTCATCATAAATTATTGATTTATATAGATTTTTCCGAGCCTGGATTTCTGTTAGTCCGTTGGTTTTTCAGCCGAAATCAGCAGGTCGCTTGGCTTTCAATGCAGCCACGCCTTCGCGCACATCAGGGCCGGCAAAGCCCATGAATTCCAACGCCAGCGAGGTGTCAAAGGCAGGACCTGCTTGGCGCAGCCAGTTGTTCAAGGAATACTTGGTCCAGCGAATGGCGCTTTGGCTGCCATTGGCCAATTTGTCGGCCACCTCATACGCCTTGTTCAGCAATTGATCGTCTTCCACGCACAAGGACACCAGCCCAATGCGCTCGGCCTCTTCGCCGCTGACCGCTTCACAAAGCAACAGGTAGTACTTGGCTTTGGCCATGCCGCACAACAAGGGCCAAATGATGGCGGCATGGTCGCCAGCCGCCACGCCCAAGCGGGTATGGCCATCGACGATCTTGGCGCTTTTGGCAGCAATGGAAATGTCGGCCAACAAACCTGCCACCAAACCAGCGCCCACAGCTGGGCCGTGCAGGGCGCTGACGATGGGTTTGTCGCAGTTGATGACGTTGTAGACCAAGTCCCGCGCCTCTTTCCATACCCGTGTGCGTACCTCGAAGTCCTCAGCCATGTCTTGCACCAGTTGCAAGTCGCCGCCGCCCGAAAACCCCATGCCCTCGCCGCGCAGCACCGCGCAGCGCACGCTGTCGTCGCGGCCGACATCTCGCCAAATCTCGCAAAGCTCTTCATGGCCGGCGTGCCCTGCGGTGGGCAGTTTGCCGTTGCTGGCCTTCATTTGGATATCCAGCACACTGTCCTTGGGGCCGCGACGGGTGATGGACAAGGTGGAGTAGACGCTGTAGTCAATGGCTTTCATAGGTACTCTTGGTGTCGTGAAGAAAAACAAGATTGTGCCGTTTTGCCAAACTGGGGCTTTGTTGACCAAGGTCAAGCCTTGGAACAAAGGCAGGGCGCAAGATGAGATCCAACACAGTTACCGAGAAACACCATGGACGCCATCACCGCACAAAAATACAAACACCGTCTCGTTGTAGAACGCGATGCCTTGCTGGCGCAAATCGACGCACAGCGCGGTGGCCCCATCAGCCGCGCAGACGCGGCCAGCGATGCTTTGGACAAAAGCGAGGACGACAACGCGCAAATTCAAACCGGTCGAGACATCGCTTTTGCCATCAACGAACATGAAACCGCCGAGTTGCTGGCCATCGACGCTTCACTGCTGCGCATCAAAGAAGGCGTTTATGGCTTGTGCGTGGACTGCGGCACGCATATTCCTGCTGCCAGGATGGACGCCGCTCCCCACACCCTGCGCTGCTTGGCTTGTCAAACCAGCTTCGAAAAAACACACCCCGTTTAATTTTTTACAAGGAACACCATGTCTACTTTTCATGCCGTTGTGTGGATGGACCACGCCGAAGCCCATGTGCTGATGTTTGACAGAGAACACGTGCAGGGCGAGCGGGTGCACTCACGCAGCAAGCACAGCCACCAAGGCAAACACCCTGACAACAAAGCGTTTTATGCAGAGATCGTGCAAGCCTTAGAAGGCAGCCATGAAGTGTTGTTAACCGGTGCTGGCACCGCTCGTACCGAATTCAAAACCTGGTGCGACAGCCACGCCAAGGCCTGTGCCCACACCATCATCGAGAACATTCCCAGCGACCATCCGACAGACCCTCAGCTGATCGCTTTGGCTCGCAAGTACTTTGTGAAGTTCGACAAGATGGCTGGCGACCCTAGCCTGCTTTAAGCGGTGCGATGGTTTGGTCAATCGCGCCAAACACGCTTTGACCATCGCGGCCTTTCATCTCTATGCGCACCGTGTCACCGAACTGCATAAAGTCGGTGCTGGCTTTGCCGTCCAAGATGGTTTCAATGGCGCGCTTTTCGGCGATGCAGCTGTAGCCCTTGGGCCAGTCTTTGCGACCATCGACCTCGACCGCCTTGTTGCTGACGGTGCCGCTGCCGATGATGCTGCCAGCTCTGACATTGCGGGTTTTGCACAGATGGGCGATGAGTTGCCCGAAATGAAACGTCATCTCGGGGCCAGCCTCGCACATGCCCACACGTTTGCCATTCCAGTCGACCCGCATGCTCAGGTGCAAGCGGCCATGTTCCCAAGCGTCGCCCAACTCGTCCAAAGTCACTGCCACGGGGCTGAAGGCGGTGGCCGGTTTGCCTTGTAAAAAACCAAAGTTCTTAGCAAGTTCGTTGGGGATGAGGCGGCGCAGCGACACATCGTTGGCAATCATCACCAGACGTATAGCGTCCAAGGCCTGCTCAGGCGTGGCTTGCATGGGCACATCGGCGGTGATCACCGCCACCTCGGCTTCGAAGTCGATGCCAAAGTCGGTGCTGGGGCACACCACATCGTCGCAAGGGCCTAAAAAGTCGTCGCTGCCGCCTTGGTACATCAAGGGGTCTTCGTAAAAATTGGCAGGCACTTCGCTGTTGCGGGAAGCTCGCACCAACTCCACATGGTTCATATAGGCCGAGCCATCGGCCCATTGGTAGGCGCGGGGCAGGGGCGCCATGCACAGCTTGGGGTCAAAGTGAAACGCATGACGCGCTTTGCCTTGGTTCAAGGTCTGCGACAAATCTTCCAATTGGGGGGACAGGAAGTTCCAGTCGTCCAAGACCTGTTGCAACTTGGTGGCAATGCCGCTCGCATAATGGGCGGTGGTTAAATCACGCGACACCACCACCAATTGCCCATCGCGGGACCCGTCTTTGTAAGTAGCCAGTTTCATGCAAGCATTCTATCCAGCGTCACCTTGGCCAAGCCCCTCGATCTGGGGCTTGGTGGTGTTGGTATTCGCGCTGCATTTGCTGGGTTTGCAAACCCTCTCCACATCTCTTAGTGGGCGCGATACGCCTTTGCCTGCGCCCGTGGCACATCTGCGCTTGTCTGCGCCCCCGCCAACCGCGGCTGTTGAACTCAAGCCTTTGGCTGCCGTCCCCACCGCAAAGCAAACGCAAGTGGCAAAGGTGGTCGCGCCGCCCTCGGCTGGTTCGGGTGCGACGGCGCGTTTGGATATGGCCGACAAGTCCGTGGATGCCCCAGCTAACCCACCTAAACCCGACGAACCGTCAAGCGTTGCAATACCTGGCGGTGAGCCAGTGGAAGTAGCAACTGCGCCAGCCACCGAAGAAGCCTTACCCGTAGAAACTTTGCCTGAACCAGTGGTGCCGACATCTGTTGAAACCCCTCCTGCCCCCACACCGGCAACCGAACCACCACCACCAGCCCCTGCGTCAACTGCTGCTCCGCCTTGGCTGGCGCAAGCCAAGTTTGTCTGGCCAGCGCCTGTTTTGCTGAACTACGAATTGAGTGACACCTCCAAAGGCGTGAAATACAGCGCCAACGCCAGCATCAGTTGGAAGTACCAAGACAACAGCTACCAACTGCGCCACGAAATAAAAGCGTTTTTGTTTGGTAACCGCAGCCAAACCAGCGCAGGACAGATAGGTGCCGCCGGCTTGCTGCCCACGCGTTTTGGCGACCAGTTCCGCCAAGAGCAGGCCGCGCATTTCGACCGCGCCAAAGGCATATTGATTTACAGCGCCAACACGCCCAGCCAAGCCATCGAAGAAGGCGCACAAGACCGTGTCAGTCTGTTTGTGCAGTTGGCGGGGGCCATGGCGGGTACGCCCAGCTTGCGGGCTGAAGGTCAGCAGTTTGGCTTTCAGGTGGTGTCTGCCAAGCAAGCCGATATGTGGATATTCGCGGTGCTGGGGCCAGAAAAAATCAAACTCCCCTTGGGCGAGGTGGACAGCTTGAAAATTCACAGAATTCCGCGTAACGAGTACGACCAAAAAATCGAGCTATGGCTCAGCCCCAGCCACGGCTATGTACCGGCTCGCCTTCGCATCACCCAAGCCAATGGCGATGTGATTGAAGAAACCCTGAAATCCCTTGGTAAACCTTGAAAGCTCGCCGCCGTTACAGTAGCGGTTTTGAGTTGTCTGTAGCCCGATGAACGCTGTCACCTCGGCTGAAAAAGCCACCCTCATGTCGTCAGAAGCCTTGCGTGCGCAAGCTGTGGAAGCCTTGCGTGCCGTGCTGCCCGCTCATGCGGTGCTTTCCTCCAGCGAAAACACCACGCCTTATGAATGCGATGGCCTGACCGCTTACCGCCAACGCCCCATGTGCGTGGTGCTGCCCGAAACCGAAACCCAAGTGCAAGCCGTGCTGCGCACCTGTCAGCGCTTGGGTGTGCCGGTGGTGGCGCGTGGTGCAGGTACCGGTTTGTCGGGCGGGGCCATGCCCCATGCGCAAGGCGTCACCTTGTCGCTGGCCAAGTTCAACCGCATTTTGAAAATGGATGCGCACAGCCGAACCGCCGTGGTGCAGTGCGGTGTGCGCAACTTGGCCATCAGCGAGGCCGCCGCGCCTTTCGGCCTGTACTACGCGCCCGATCCATCGAGTCAAATCGCTTGCACCATTGGTGGCAATGTGGCGGAAAACTCGGGCGGCGTGCATTGCTTGAAATACGGCCTCACCCTGCACAACGTGTTGAAGGTCAAGGGCTTCACCATGGACGGCGAGCCCATCGAGTTTGGAGGCGACGCCTTGGACGCGCCGGGCTTGGATTTGCTGCCCTTGGTGGTGGGCTCGGAGGGCATGTTGGCCATCACCACCGAGGTCACCGTCAAGCTCACGCCCAAACCACAGTTGGCACGCTGCATCATGGCGAGCTTTGACGATTTGCGCAAAGCCGGTGACGCGGTGGCCGCGGTCATTGCGGCGGGCATCATCCCTGCGGGTCTCGAGATGATGGACAAGCCCATGACCGCTGCGGTGGAAGACTTTGTCCACGCCGGCTACGACCTGAGCGCCGAAGCGATATTGCTGTGCGAAAGCGACGGCACGCCCGAGGAAGTGGAAGAAGAAATTGGCTGCATGAGCGCGGTGCTGCAACGCTGTGGCGCAACTGCCATTGCGGTGAGCCGCGACGAGGCCGAGCGCCTGAGGTTTTGGAGTGGCCGCAAGAACGCGTTTCCCGCCAGCGGCCGCATCAGCCCCGACTACATGTGCATGGACTCGACCATTCCGCGCAAACGCTTGGCGGATATTTTGTTGGCGATTGCCGAGATGGAAAAAAAGTATGGCTTGCGCTGCGCCAACGTGTTTCACGCGGGTGACGGCAATTTGCACCCCCTCATCTTGTTTGATGCCAACGACCCCGACCAATTGCACCGCTGCGAACTGTTTGGCGCAGACATTTTGGAGACCAGCGTCGCCATGGGCGGCACGGTGACCGGCGAGCACGGCGTGGGCGTGGAAAAACTCAACTCCATGTGCGTGCAGTTTTCAGCCGCTGAAAACGAACAAATGTTTGGCGTCAAACGCGCCTTCGACCCGCAAGGCTTGCTCAACCCCGGCAAGGTGATCCCCACCCTGCAACGCTGCGCCGAGTACGGCAAGATGTTGGTGAGGGGTGGGCAAATCAGCCACCCGGATTTGCCGAGGTTTTAGATTGCTTCCCACCACGTCGCTCTGCTCCTCGCGGCTAAAGGCAGCGCTCGCAATGACTCGTATTGCCATTGCTAGGCGCCGTCATTGCGAGGAGCCGTCATTGCGAGGAGCGCAGCGACGAAGCAAACTGACGAAGCAAACTTCAGCGTCACCCTAGATTGCTTCGCTTCGCTCGCAATGACGCTTGCGATGGCGAGGGTTCGCGATACCAACTTATTTACCTCGCCCCAAACACCGCCGTGCCCACGCGCACCATGGTGCTGCCCGCTTGAATCGCCGCCTCCAAATCGGCGCTCATGCCCATGGACAAGGTGTCAAATTGCGGCAAGCCCAAGGCGGTTTGCAATTCACTAAACAAGCGTTTGGCTTGGTTGTGCACCGCCAGTTGCGCGTCAAAGCCCTCCACTGCATCGGGGATGGTCATCACGCCGCGCAGCACCAAACGCGGCAAGGCCGCCACCGCTTGCGCCAAAGCCAGTGCATCGCTGGGTGAAACACCTGCTTTGGTGAGGCCGCCATCGATGTTGACTTGCAAACACACTTGCAATGGCGGCAGGTGTGCGGGGCGTTGCTCGCTCAAACGCTGGGCGATTTTCAGACGGTCCACGCTGTGCACCCAATCGAAATGCTCGGCGACCAAACGGGTTTTGTTGCTTTGCAAGGGGCCGATGCAATGCCACACCAAACCGGCCACGCTTTTGAGCGCGACGATTTTGTCCACGCCCTCTTGCACATAGTTTTCACCAAAGTCGCACTGCCCCAAGGCGGCCACAGCAGCGACGGCATCGGCGGGAAAGGTTTTGGAGACGGCAAGCAACTTCACACTAAGCGTCGGGCGACCCGCTTGCAACACCGCTTGTGTGATGCGTTCACTTACCCCTTGATAACGACTGCGCTGTTCATCCATGATGGGACTGTAACAAGGCTCACACATGCACCACCCCATTGAACACTGGCTCGCCCAAACCCTTGCTGTAGGGGGCTCTGACCTGCACCTAAGCGCAGGTGTGCCACCCATGGCAAGGGTGCTGGGGCAGTTGCAAAACTTAGGCACACAAGCTGTAGACAGCACGTACTTGCAGGATCAACTTCAAACTTTGCTTCCCGACTGGCTGACAGAGCAAGACCATGACAGCGCCGTCGCCATCGCTGGCCTTGGGCGTTTTCGGGTGAATGTGTTTGCGCAATCACGCGGTTGGTCCAGTGTGTGGCGCTGTATACCCGAGCGTGTTCCCAGCTTGCAAGAACTTCATGCGCCAACTTGTCTGCCTGCATGGCTGAAACAAGCCCAAGGCTTGCTGCTGGTGACAGGCGCCACAGGCTCTGGCAAGTCCACCACCTTGGCCGCCATGCTGGCCCACCTCAACCACACCCAGCCCTTGCATATCCTCACGCTGGAAGACCCCATAGAGTTTGTGCACCCCAGCCAATGCAGCTTGGTGCAGCAGCGCAGCGTGCCGGGTCACAGCGCTAACTTTGCACAGGCATTGCGGGCTGCTTTGCGCCAAGACCCCGATGTGATTTTGGTGGGCGAGTTGCGCGACTTGCCCACCATTGAGCTGGCCTTAAGCGCGGCTGAGACAGGCCACTTGGTCTTGGCCACCCTTCATACCCGCAGCGCCACCCAAGCGATTGAGCGCTTGGTGGATGTTTTTCCTGGTGAAACAAAAGCCCTGGTTCGCCAGCAACTCAGCCTGTCCTTGCTGGGCGTGGTGCATCAGGTCTTGTGCAAAAGTGTGGACGGCAATCGCCGCGTGGCCGCCCATGAAGTGCTTTTTGCAAGCCCCGCAGTGCGGCAAATGATCCGCGACAACAAGGCCACCCAACTGCCTAATGCCTTGCAAACAGGTGCTCAGCACGGTATGCACACCTTGGCCCAATCCTTGGCCCAGTACGTGGCGCAAGGCGTGATCACCGCCGAGGAAGCCAAGCATCATGCCGATGGCTAAGATACAAGCATCAATTTCTAGGAAAGTTAACCATGGCCCGTACCAACCCCAAATCCTATGAACCCTGTAGCCCAGCCAAAGTGGCTTTCATTGGCCTGGGTGTCATGGGCTACCCCATGGCTGGCCACTTGGCACTGGCTGGCCACCATGTCACGGTTTACAACCGCAACCCTGCCAAGGCCAAGGACTGGTGCGCCGAGTTCTCCGGCCACGCCAGTGCCCCCACGCCACGCGAAGCGGCCATGGGTGCGGACATGGTGTTTTGTTGCGTGGGCAATGACGACGATTTGCGTTCGGTCATGCTGGGTGCCGATGGCGCCTTGGCTGGCACCCAAGCCGGTGCGCTTCTGATCGACCACACCACCGCTTCAGCCAATGTTGCGCGTGAGTTGTTTACAGCGGCCAAAGCCAAGGGCGTGCATTTTGTCGATGCACCGGTCTCGGGTGGCGAAGCGGGTGCCATCAACGGCATGTTGACCGTGATGTGCGGTGGCGAGGCAGCGGCGTTCGAACGCGCCAAACCAGTCGCCATGGCTTTCTCCAAAGCCTTCACCTTGATGGGTGAGAGCGGCGCGGGACAGCTCACCAAAATGGTCAACCAAATTTGCATTGCCGGTTTGGTGCAGGGTCTGTCTGAAGGCATTGCCTTTGGCATGAAGGCTGGACTGAACATGGAGCAGGTGTTGGAAGTGATTGGCAAAGGGGCGGCGCAAAGCTGGCAAATGGACAACCGTGGCAAAACCATGGTCGCTGACAAATTCGACTTTGGCTTTGCGGTCGACTGGATGCGCAAAGACTTAGGCCTGGTGATGGACGAGGCCAAGCGCAACGGCGCTCGTGTGCCAGTCACTGCGCTGGTGGATCAGTTTTATGCCGATGTGCAAGCCATGGGTGGCAGCCGCTTTGATACCTCGAGCCTGATCAAGCGACTGCGCTAAAGCAAGTTACTTGGCTGGCTTGACCGAGTCTGCAGCAGGAGCCGGCGGTGGCAACAGGTTGCGCAGTTCGTCTTCGCTGATGATCTCAAACAAGCGCACCACTTTGTTCACGCCTCCCACATTGCGTGTCAATTGGGTCGCGCTGTTGGCTTCGCGCTGTGTCACGCGTCCCATCAAATAGACCGTGCCGCGCTCGGTCACCACTTTGAAGGCGTTGGCGAACAAATCGCGGCTGTCCACAAAGCTGGCCTTGACTTTGGCGACGATCAGCAAGTCGTTGGAACGCTCGGACAAATTGGAAAAGGGCATCACGGCCAACTCGTTCACCACTGCCTTGACGTTTTCAATTCGCTCGACCAGTTGCAACACAGCTTGGCGGTCTTTTTCGGCCGTGACTTCACCGGTGAGCAAGACCTGGCGGTTGAAGCTGGTGACATTCACATGCACCCGCTCGCCTAAGTTGTCGCGTATGCGAGCCTTCGCACGTAACTCGATCGTTTCATCCTCCAGTTGAGCGCCCGAGGTGCGTCGGTCACTCGCCACCATCGCTGTGCCCGCCACGCCCGCAATCATCAAGGGGGCGCAAGCACCCAAGGTGCTGACCAGCAACAAAGCGCCAAGGGCTTTAACGGCAAAAAATGTTTTCATGATGGGTTCTCCTGTTCACCTAACAACTGACTGTCCACGCCATCGCACAAGCAGTGCAACACCAGCAAATGAACTTCTTGAATTCTGGCCGTGCGGTCGTGCGGCACGCAAATATGCACATCGGTTTCGCGCAACACCTGCGCGATTTTGCCGCCGCCCTTGCCTGTGAGCGCCACCACGATCAAGTCTCTTTCGTGGGCCGCCTCAATGGCGGCCAGCACATTGCGCGAATTGCCGCTGGTGGAGATCGCCAACAAAACATCGCCGGGTTGCCCCAAAGCACGCACTTGTTTGGAAAAAATTTGGTCGAAGTGGTAATCGTTGGCGATAGCGGTCAAGATGGAGCTGTCGGTTGACAGGGCAATCGCGCCGAGTTCGGGGCGTTCGCGTTCAAATCGTCCGACAAACTCTGCGGCAAAGTGTTGCGCATCTGCGGCTGATCCACCGTTGCCACACGCCATGACTTTGCCGCCGCCGGTCACGCACATCAAAAGTGCGCCCACCGCGGCAGCAATGGGTTTGCTTAAGGTTTGGGCCGACTGGTATTTCAGGTCGGCACTGTCGATGAACTGCTGTTCTATGCGTTGCTCTAACATGGGCGAATCATACCGTTGCAACATGTCTTGGCTGCGTCACTCTTCAAACGCGGCTTTGAGCCAGATCAAGCTATCTGCTTGTAGCAGCACGGCATCAAAGCGACATGGCGGGGGTTTGGGGTATCTGCGCAAAAAATGTTTGGCTGC
>JBILIR010000254.1:0-3326 GCA_044368955.1 Limnohabitans sp. | reverse complement strand
GCCTGAGGTGGATGCGGTGTATGGCATCCCGCCCACGGTGGCTATCGAGCAGCGCTTGTCTCGCGGTGGGCGCAAAAGCACAGTGGGCACCACCACCGAGATTTGGCACTTTCTGCGACTGCTGTATGTGAAGCTAGGAACGCAGCACTGTATCCACGACGATGCGGCTGTGCAACCTCAAACCCCCGAGCGCCTGACCGCTTTGTTGATGCGCGAATACCGAGGCCAGCACATTGGCTTGCTCAGTCCCTTGGTGATGAACCGTAAAGGTGTTTATACCGAGTTGGCTGACTGGGCGCGGCCACGTGGCTACACCCACTTACGAGTGGATGGCAATTTTTTACCGACCACCGGTTTCCCGCGCTTGGATCGATTCAAAGAACACACCATTGAATTGCCTGTCGCCAGTTTCACGGTAGACCCCGCGCAGGAAGAGGTGCTGCGCCAAGCACTGCTGACTGCGTTGGAGCATGGCAAGGGCGTGGTGCATGTGCTCAGCGACATCGGCGGTTTGAAAGAAGCGATGTTGAATGGCGAGTCCACAGCGAACATCGGTCGTTTGCAAGCCTATTCCACCCGACGTGCGTGTCCGGTGTGCGATACCTCTTATGCAGAGCTAGACCCCCGCCTGTTCTCTTACAACAGCAAGCACGGTTGGTGTGGTGACTGTGTGGGAACCGGCTTGGCGCTGTCACGTGATCAACGCAAAGCCATGGATGATTCTGTGGCCGATGCGCAAGACAAAGGCCGAGAGAAAAGCTTTGCCGAACCCGAGTTAGACGAGGTGAGCGACAGCGCATGTGCTACATGCGATGGCACTCGCTTGAATGCCACTGCCCGTGCGGTGTATTTCGGCGGTGCGGCCATCACCGAACTGGCCCAACGCAGCGTGGTCGATATGTCTACATGGGTGAAGGGTTTGCGTTTGCAAGGACGTGATGCTGACATTGCGCGTGACCTCTTGCCCGAAATTGAAAGTCGATTGGCGTTTCTAGAGCGTGTGGGCTTGGGTTATTTGACCTTGGACCGCGGCGCACCCACGCTCAGTGGTGGCGAAGCGCAGCGCATACGTCTGGCTGCGCAGTTGGGCAGCAATTTGCAAGGTGTGTGCTATGTGTTGGACGAGCCCACCATCGGTTTACATGCTAGGGACAACCACATCTTGCTCGACGCATTAAAGAGCTTGAGTGACAAAGGCAATACGCTGGTGGTGGTTGAGCACGACGAGGACACCATACGCCGCGCAGATCACATCATTGACATCGGTCCCAGTGCGGGTAAGCGTGGTGGCCATTTGGTGGCTCAAGGAACCGTGGCTGATGTGATGGGTGCGTCCGACTCCCAAACCGGTCGCTATTTGCGTCATGCCATGCAGCATCCTTTGCAAGCGCGACGAAGTGTATCGCTGGACAAGCGCAGCAAAACCACCGCCGATTGTTTGCAAGTGTTGGGTGCAGCTTTGCACAACCTTGGCAGCGTTTCTGCAGCTTTCCCTTTGCAGCGATTGGTCGCGGTCACCGGTGTCAGCGGCTCTGGTAAATCTACCTTGGCGCGTGATGTGTTGCTGGCCAATGTGCAGACGGTGGTGAGTCTGCGCTCCACCCAAGCAGGGCGCAAAGCGTACGACGCAGGCAAATTACCGGTGTGGCAAGGTTGTGTGGGTTTGGCTGGGTACGAAAGCATTGAGCGTGTGTTGGAAGTGGACCAAACGCCGATTGGCAAAACGCCGCGCAGTTGTCCTGCTACTTACATTGGGTTTTGGGACACCATACGCAAGTTGTTTTCTGAAACCTTGGAAGCCAAAGCCCGGGGTTATGCCGCTGGTCGCTTCAGCTTCAACACCGGCGAAGGCCGTTGCCCAGGATGCGAAGGCCAAGGGTTACGAACGATTGAGATGAGTTTTTTGCCCGATGTGAAAGTGTTGTGCGAGGTGTGCAAAGGCGCACGTTTCAATCCCGAAACTTTGTCGGTGCGATGGCGCGGTAAAAGCATTGGCGATGTGCTGCAAATGGAAGTCGATGAGGCGGTAGATTTTTTCAGCGCCATGCTGCTCATCAGCCATCCCTTGCAGTTATTGAAAGATGTGGGTTTGGGCTACCTCACCTTGGGGCAACCCTCGCCAACGCTCAGTGGCGGAGAAGCGCAGCGCATCAAGTTGGTGACGGAACTCTCCAAGGTAAAAGATGAGGTGGCACGGCGCGGACAGAAAACACCGCATACCTTGTACGTCTTGGATGAGCCCACTGTGGGCTTGCACATGGCCGATGTGGACAAGCTCATCCGTGTGCTGCACCGTTTAGTCGATGGAGGTCACAGTGTCATCGTCATCGAACATGATTTGGATGTCATCGCTGAAGCCGATTGGGTGATAGATTTGGGCCCCGAAGGCGGTGATGGCGGTGGCCGCGTCGTGGGTGCGACCACTCCCGAGGGTTTGGTGAAACTGGGCACACACACCGGCATGGCTTTGGCGAAGGTGCTCGCCAGAGTTTGACCGCGTGGCATTGCAAACTGCTGTTGCTGCCATAACCGGTCATTGCAAGCGCAGCGAAGCAACCCCCCCGTCATTGTGCTTCGTCGTCATTGCGAGCGCAGCGAAGCAACCTAACCAAAGCATATGCGCCAATAAGCAGGGATTGCTTCGTCACTGCGTTCCTCGCAATGACAGGGGTTGCTTCGTCGCTTTGCGCCTCGCAATGACGACGCATTGCAATCAATGAGAAGGTTTAGCCAGCCGATCCCAAGGCCAAGCCCGCATGTTCTCGCAGCGGATGAAAGTGAATTTTGGGGAAACGCTCTTGCGCCAAGCGCACGTCATAAGGCGAGGTGCACAAATAGGCCAGCGAGTGGGCTGCGTCGGTGGCCATGCGTTGCGGGTAGGCATTGATGAACTCTTTAAGTTCTGCCGGTGTGTCGGCGCTGATCCAACGCGCACCGGTGTAGCTGCTGTTCTCCAAGCGCACATCGCAGTCGTATTCGCCGCGCAAACGGTGCTGCACCACTTCAAATTGCAACTGACCAATCGCGCCCAACAGCATGGCGCCGCCCATCTCGGGTTTGAACACTTGGATGGCACCTTCTTCACCCAGTTGTTCCAAGCCGGTTTGCAGTTGTTTGGTGCGCAGCGGGTTTTTCAAGATCACGGTCATGAACATCTCGGGGGCAAAAAACGGCAAACCGGTGAATTGCAGCGCTGCGCCGTCGGTGATGGTGTCACCCAATTGCACGCCGCCATGGGTGGTGAAGCCAATGATGTCACCCGCATAGGCCTCATCCACGGCTTCGCGGCGTTGGCTCAAGAAGGTCACGACGGATGTGGGGCGCAA
>JBILIR010000252.1:0-3330 GCA_044368955.1 Limnohabitans sp. | reverse complement strand
TCGCCATTGAGCGTGACAGCAGCGATATCCACTGGAATGAGCACGCCCACCATGCTGCGCAGATCGGTGGCAAAACTGCGCAAGGTGCGTGACTGTCGCAAGTTGGTCAACAACACACCCAGGTCTACGCCGCCTCTGGCCAGCCAATCTTCCAAACTTTTGTTGATCAGCAAGGTGTGCGACGCAACACCCACCATGCTGCAAAACTCGGGGTTGCTGGCAAGGATGGTGCCCATGCGATCGGCCACCACAAAACCCACGGACGCTTGTTCCAAGGCATGGTGGAACCAATGAATGATGGGCGCCTCGGTGTGGCTGGTTTGTTGTGCGCTCAGGGCTTGCAGACGCAAAAGGTATTGCGGACCACCCTCTTGCACGAACACAGACACATGCAGATTGCAGTCGCGCTCTGCGTTGAGGTAACGCACCCGCCCCGACTCCATGCGCCCCGTGGATTGGGCTTGGCGCAACAAAATCTCCAAGGCTTCGCGTTTATCGGGGTCAAACAATTGCGCCACATCGCTGCCAGGCAGCTTGCGGCTGATGTCTTTGAACACCAATTGGGCGGCACTGTTGGCTTCCATGACGCGGCGTTGCGCGACATCGACCACCAACATCGGGTCAGCCACCGACTCGAACAACAAACGGTAACGTGCCTCCATGTGGCGCAGTCGTAAAAAATCGCGCTCCATCGACTGGTGCGCCTCGACCAAGCGGCTTTGCATTTGCGACAAGCCACTTAAATCACGCCCAAAAAGCCAAACCATGCCGTCTTTTTCTTGGGGCAACAAACTGACGTGTAAGGGCATGTCTTGGCCTGGCTTGGGGGAAAAGTTGACGTGGCGCCACATGGGAGCGTCAGTCTTGCCGACTGCATCCAGCATGAGGGCGAATTTGTCTCTGCTGTCATGACTGATGAAGTCATGGACAGAGCGACCCTTGAGCCCCGAGGTGTCTAAACGCTGTAAGTCTTTGCCAAAGACAGTCACCTCCAGCACAGTCGATTGCTTGTCTAGCACCAGCATAATGTCAACCAAAGTTGGCAATAAGCTCTGTAAGTGAGAGGGACTTAAATCAGGTGTGTTCAAGATCAGAAGGCTTTAACTTGTTAAAACAATCAAAAAAGATGGGCCAAACCTTCTGGCGAGAACAAAGAAATTGCAAGATTTGGGTAAATACCTATTCTAAGGCAGTTTGTCCAAGCTAACTGTCACTTGAAAACCGCCAAATCCAAAGCATTACCCAATCGCTTACGCGCTTGCTCAACCTGCTGCATCGCCATCAATTGCGCCTGATCCGCGTGCAAACACGCAAAATCAGCTCCCAGCCATTCACACAATTGAGCATGTTTTGCCAGCATCGGTCCGCCCACCATGATCAACAAACTAGGGTTGAGGGATTTTTTTCGCAAATTGGCTATCAATTGCTTCAAATAGCCAAATTGTTTTTCATCCGACACCGACAAACCCATCAAATCGACATGGCTTGACTGCACCATGATCACCATGTCTGGCTCTCTCCAAGTGGTGCCGCCCAATATGTGCCAGCCATAGCGCTTGAAATACTGCGAAAGAATAAGCAGGCCAAGAGAATGCTGAGAGTTGGGCGTATTGACCAATAAGGCGCTGTAGTTTGACAAGCCGCCGCATTTGGGCCCTGACAGCACAAACTCGGCGCTGAGGCTATAGACCAATTCTTGTAGACGGTAACTGGCTTGGGTGGCTGCAACGAAGTCGATTTCATCCTGCATCCACCATTCGTGAAACAAGCGTGCTGCATTCGGAATGGTTCGCAAAAACAAAGTTTCCAAGCCTAAACCTTGTCGGCGCATGTTCAAGACACTGGATTCAAGTTCACGGGGCGACAAAGACAAGCAGCCCTTGGCCAACACATCACTTTGTCGCTTGGCCAGACCTATGTCAGCAGGTTCATTGGGCGAATGGTTCAGCAACTGCGGGATCACGTGCGCTTTGATCGCCACGCTCAATGGCGCGGTCATGGCTTGTCTGTCTTGCTGGTCCATGCTGAATTTTCAGGTTCGGTGCGATCACAATTCAAAAGTTGTCTAAGTGTCATATTTTTTTGACACATCAAGACTAGGGAAAACCCCTGCAATGTCAGTATTAAATAACGTCAATTTAAGTTGACACTATGCGCATTGGCATCTAAAGTTAATCGACTTTGAAAACAACTCTGCACCCATGAACGAAGCTTCTGCCACCACCATGATCAGCGCGGGTTTATACACACCCGAAGAACGCGTTCGCCGTGACAACACCATATGGACGCCAGTCCAAGGCTTTTTGGCGGCTTTTCAGTTCATCGTGTTTGGCATCAGTGTGTGTTTGATCACCCGCTACATGGTCACCGGAGAAGGCGAAGCGCTGGCGGTTTGGTCCGTGGTTTTCAAGACTTTGGTGCTCTACACCATCATGGTCACCGGCTCCATTTGGGAAAAAGTAGTGTTCGATAAATGGCTTTTTGCCAAGTCTTTCTTTTGGGAAGACGTCTTCAGCTTCTTGGTACTGGGTTTGCACACCGCTTACCTGTGGGTGCTGTTCACAGGCAGCATGTCCACCCGCGACCAGTTGTGGTTGGCCTTGGCTGCTTACGCTGCTTACGCCATCAATGCGGGGCAGTTTCTTTGGAAGCTCAAAGCTGCGCGTATCCAAGAGCGTGCCACCTTGGCTTTGCAAAAGGAGTTGTCCGCATGAATGCTGTCATCCCCATTCGCAGTGACGCCGCTGGCTGCAGCGAGCCCACGGTGCGAACCGAAAAAGGTCAACGCGAGGTGTTTTGCGGCCTGACCGGCATCATTTGGTTGCACAGAAAAATTCAAGACGCTTTCTTTTTGGTGGTGGGTTCGCGTACCTGCGCTCACCTCATACAGTCCGCTGCTGGCGTGATGATTTTTGCCGAGCCGCGTTTTGGCACCGCCATCATCGATGAGCGCGATTTGGCTGGCTTGGCCGACTGCAATGACGAACTCGACAAAGTGGTCAACAAACTGCTCAGCCGCCGCCCTGACATTCGCACCTTGTTCTTGGTGGGCTCGTGTCCCTCGGAGGTGATCAAGCTCGATTTATCCCGCGCCGCCGAACGTTTAAGCCGTACGCACAACCCCATGGTGCGGGTGCTGAACTATTCTGGCAGTGGCATTGAAACCACCTTCACCCAAGGCGAGGATGCTTGCTTAAACGCCTTGGTGCCCGTGTTGCCTACCCTGCCACAAGGCAATGGCAAACGCCTGCTGGTGGTCGGCACGATGGCCGATGTGGTCGAAGACCAAATGCGCCGTTTGTTGGCAGACATGGGCATCACAGCGGTGGA
>JBILIR010000253.1:0-3330 GCA_044368955.1 Limnohabitans sp. | reverse complement strand
CTGACCAATCGCGCCCAACAGCATGGCGCCGCCCATCTCGGGTTTGAACACTTGGATGGCACCTTCTTCACCCAGTTGTTCCAAGCCGGTTTGCAGTTGCTTGGTACGCAGCGGGTTTTTCAAGATCACGGTCATGAACATCTCGGGGGCAAAAAACGGCAAACCCGTGAATTGCAGCGCCGCGCCGTCGGTGATGGTGTCGCCCAATTGCACGCCGCCGTGGGTGGTGAAGCCGATGATGTCACCCGCATAGGCCTCATCCACGGCTTCGCGGCGTTGGCTCAAGAAGGTCACGACGGATGTGGGGCGCAACTCTTTGCTGCTGCGTTGCACCTTCAGTTTCATGCCCGGCGCATACCGGCCCGAGGCCACGCGCACAAACGCAATGCGGTCACGGTGATTCGCATCCATATTGGCTTGAACCTTGAACACCACGCCCGAAAAACCGGCGTCTTCAGGCTGCACGGTTTTGTCGACTGCTTGCTTGTTCACCAGCAAATGGCTCTTGCGCGGACCCGGTGAGGGTGCCAAATCGACCAAGGCATCCAACACTTCCATCACACCAAAGTTGTTCACACCCGAACCAAAAAACACGGGGGTTTGTTTGCCGGCCAAAAACGCTTCACGGTCAAACGTGGGTGATGCGCCAGTGGCCAACTCCATGCTGTCCATGGCGGTTTGCCACTCCAAACCAAAACGCTCGGCCAACTTGCCTTGCTCGCTCAGAGGGACGGTTTCAAAGTCTTGCGGCAAGCGCTCGCTGCCCGACTCGAACACCGTCATCGCATTGGTGCGCAAATTGACGATGCCACCAAACGATTTGCCTTGGCCCACAGGCCATGTCATGGGCACGCAAGGCATGCCCAGTTCGCGCTCCACCTCGTCCAAGATGTCCAAGGGGTCGCGCACCTCGCGGTCCATTTTGTTCACAAAAGTGATGATGGGCGTGTCGCGTTGTCGGCAAACTTCAATGAGTCGGCGGGTTTGCGCTTCCACACCGTTGGCCGCATCGATCACCATCAGCGCGGAGTCCACGGCGGTGAGCACGCGGTAGGTATCTTCCGAAAAATCTTTGTGGCCCGGTGTGTCGAGCAGGTTGATCACGTGATCGCGGTAGAGCATTTGCATCACCGAACTGGCGACCGAAATGCCCCGTTGCTTTTCAATTTCCATCCAATCGCTGGTCGCGTGGCGCGAGGCTTTGCGGGCTTTGACCGAACCGGCGATTTGAATCGCCCCCGAGAACAGCAACAGCTTTTCGGTGAGGGTGGTTTTGCCCGCGTCGGGGTGGGAGATGATGGCAAAAGTGCGCCGGCGGCGCACTTCGTCGAGAACAGTCGTCATAAGTCTTCTAAGCTATGGAAGCTATCATAGCGGTGTTGTAGGCCACTCATGCCTTGGGCAGGTCTTTGTCAACGGTGTAATGACGTACAGCACGGATGAGCGTTTGTCGGTCAAAAGGTTTGGCCAACACTTCGTTCACACCCGCAGCATTGCAGCGATCGATGGCGTCTTGCGCTACGTTGGCCGTTAAGGCAATCACCGGCACATTGCGATAGGGTTCAGGGGAGGACTTGCGAACCATTGCCACCACTTCAGAGCCGTCCAGGTCCGGCATGACCAAGTCGATCAATACCAGATCAAAAACAGTCAGGCGCATTTTGTCCAAGCCTTGCTGCCCATTGGCAGCTTGCTCAATGATGGCATTGGGGAAGCTGCGTATCAAAGTGGTGGAGACGATCAAGCGGTTGACATCGTTGTCATCGACCACCAGCACATGAATGGGGGACGGGTCTTGGCTGGTGGCTAAATTAAAAACGGGCGCAGGGTTGGCGGGTTGGGCACTGACGGTGATGGGCAGGTAAAGGGTAAACACAGAGCCTTTGCCAAGTGCGCTTTGTAGTTGCAATCGTCCCAGATGGCTTTTCACCAAACTTTGCGTGATAGCCAGACCCAAGCCATTGCCACGCATGGGTTCGCTTAAGCGCAAAGAGGTTGCGGTGTCATGCACTTGGGTAAAAGGTTGGTAGATACGCTCTTGTTGGCTAGGGGACATACCTATTCCGGTGTCTTCAATGCGGCAGACAAGCTCCATGGTGTTGTTGGAAGTTGCTACCCTGACATGTAAGTGCACGTGTCCTTTAGGAGTGAACTTGATGGCGTTGCCCAATAGATTGATCAGTATTTGAGACAAGCGGTTTTGGTCCAGCAAAACCCATGTGGGTACTTGGGGACTGATGTCGATCTGGTAATCAAGCTGAGCTTCATGGGCTTGGTTGCTCAAGGTCTGAAACGTTTGCCGCAACACCAATGGCAGGTTGATAACTTGCGGATGCAAGGTCAGTTGACCCAAACGGATTTGAGAAAAATCAAGCAGGTCATTGATGACCGTCAGCAAATGCGCTGCAGCGTGTTGGGCGCTGTTGACAAAGTCTTTGGATTCTTCGGACAGCTTTTTGTTATCATGAAGCAAGCCTAAATAGCCAATGACTGCATTCAGAGGTGTGCGCATATCGTGGCTGACCATGGCCAAAAATTTGTCTTTATGGGAGTCTGCGGTCAGCAAGGCAGAAGACAGTTTTTCCAAGCGCAGGTTTTTTCGCCGCAGCACCGCTAAATTTTGCGAGTTGGCCGAGTCGTATACAAACACCAAAATGATTTGTGTGATCTCCAGCACCACGATGCACACCGCGCTTTGCATCAGGTTGTACCAATCTTGACCAGGTAGGATGGGTAAATAGCCTTGAAGTTGAGCCATGAGCAGCGCGGCCAACAACACAAAGCTGAGTAACACCCAAAAAATAGCCCAGTTACGCCCCACGGTGAATACAGGCAGCATGGGCACCACGCCCATGAAGACCAACATGCTTGAAGACACGCCATAGGTCATGGCTGCGTTGTAGTAAATCAAAAACATCAAGGTGGTTTGGTATACGGCGTGTACCCACACCAGAGACAAACCTTTGCGCCACATGGCGATATTGGCCGACAAAATCACAGCACTGAGCGCGCAAGACCAACCCGCATAAGGGTTTTGCAACCACAACATCAACGGTCCAATGGGAATTAAAAATACCACTGCACCTAAAGAGTTAAGCAAAAAATAAAAATTTTGCGAACTTCTGAGGCTTGGAGGCAGTTTGCGCAGAACCCACAAATAAAAGAGGTAATTGGGGTTGTTCATGTTGATTGAACCTTTTATTGAGAGGTTATTTTAAGGTGCTTGGCGAAAACAATTAGAATAAGTGCACCGAGGGGCGCTGCAACCGGTTCAAAACTGAACAGGTGAGGCTCGGAACCTTTTCCAACTGCGCTCACCCACTGACAACG
>JBILIR010000274.1:0-3037 GCA_044368955.1 Limnohabitans sp. | reverse complement strand
AACTGCAAAACCCCACTATCGCCGCCTGCTTGCAAATCATGCTGCTTACAGGTTCAAGGCCGGGTGAGGTGCTTACTCTGCGCTGGGAGGATGTGAACACCCAATGGAAGGGGATAGCTATTCGCGACAAGGTTGACGGCACCCGAGAAATCCCCCTGACACCCTATGTAGCACACCTTATCGCAAGCATGCCGCGCCGTAATGAATGGATTTTTTCAAGCCCCACCAGTGCAAGCGGCTGCTTGACTGAGCCAAACACTCCACACACCCGTGCGTGCAAAGCTGCCGGGCTTGAGGGCCTGACCCTTCACGGGCTACGCCGTTCATTCAAAAGCCTGACCGAGTGGTTGGAAGTACCCGTGGGCGTGGTCGCTCAAATACAAGGGCACAAGCCATCGGCAACCGCCGAAAAGCACTACACCGTACGACCACTTGAACTACTGGCGCTGCACCACGAGCGCATCGAAGCATGGATTTTGGAACAGGCTGAAATTCATTTTGACAAAAAGGCATGGCCGACTGCTCTTCGAGCTGTGACTTAAGGAGATGACTATGGAAAGTTTATACGCTTGGCAGCGGTTGGCTTCAGATGTTGCTCTTGCATACGAACTCGAAGAAGACAGCGAGTTGAAGATGTCAACAGAACTCAGCCTAGCCATTCAAACGGGAGCTGTGCGATGCTGGCAAGAAAACGGCGATCCCATACGTGGTGCTGTCCCTCTTGGTCAAATTCGGCGACGAGCACCTCACCTAACTGTTGCCGAGGGGAATGCTTGGCTAACGCGTAACGGCTTTTTACAGGAATGGAAGCCTGTGGCTTCCGTTGCGCCGCCTGTAGAAGCAAGCCCAGACTACTCAATTCTCGCAACGCGCCAAGAACTGATTGATGCCTATCGAACGTTCACAGGCATGGACATGACATGGTTTACGAACGTAACACACAGCCCAAAGCTACAAAAAGCACGAAGGTGCTGGGAGCAGGCATAAAAGGCCGAAGTGTTGAGCCACTTTTTTGCCCCTATGAGGTGATGGAATGGCTGATAGATAAAAAGCGCAGAAAAGGCAGACCCATACACAGTGACAAGGCGTGGGAAATCTTGGAGAAGCGCTTCTTCAAGGTTTACAACATCTATTCGCTGGGAGATACGCGGACAAATTGACCGGGGCAAGAAGGGCTGTCCGCCGGGGTTGCTGCACCCCTTTGGGCGGGGTTTGAGAGTGAAATAGGCCGGGGTTGATCAGGCTCAAATACCCCGCCGTCGTAATGCAACCATGTTCAACAGACGCGAAGGCGAAGACATGGAAACCACTACAAACCAAAGCAATCAAACGATTTACAAGGAATCCCCTGCCCAGCTGTACACGCCGCCATATCCACCACTGGAGCAGGTGACAAAGCCCAATCTCTTGACTGCTGAGATGGCGTATTACGCAAATCAAGCGGAACAAACTTGGCGTGCTCATGCTTGCCGTGAGACGTATCCTGAAGGGCTACGCCCACACCGAATTGGGGGCCGGTTAAATTGGCCAACTGCTGGCGCAAAGAAACTGCTGGGTGTGAAATGAGCACCGCATCTATCACCAAAATCTTGGCGCGATTGACTAAGGTTTGGGAACGTCAACCCGATCAGTACAGTGCGTTTTGCCCTATGGGTGCAGTAGTCTCATTGGAACCCAATGACGGCCAGTCGATACTGGATCGTAAAGCCGCACCTGAAAAGGAGGCTGCATGAAAAACGCCCCCTACCCGATTGACCTATCAGCCATGCAGGCTGCGCTCAAAGACCACCGCCACGGTCTCGGCAAAGAAACCACGACACACCATTACATCAATGAGGTTCGCCTCATCAATTGCGCTGTCACAGGCAACAGTTTTGGTTGCTATCGCAAATTACCCATTACCCGCGAATTGACCAGAGCAATCAGGCGGGTGGTATGCCTGAACATGCGGCTCATGAAGCTGCATGTTCAGTACCCAGACAGAAAAAAGTCCTGCCGGGACTTGTTTCTGAAAGCCACATCCGTGGCATCCCAAAACTGAAGCCGCACGACCCAAGACATTGGGAAGGCGGATTAGCAGTAGGTTGAGACCCTTCTGCATTGTACGGCTTCCACATGTTTTTCGTCACGGCGAATTTCCTTATGGAGTATCTATGAAAAGAAAAACTTTGACCTCAAGTGCTGATCCTGTCGAAGCCAACGGCAAATTCACCAACCACAGTGATTGCTGGCAAGCCCAAGTCGCCCAGTGCGCGCATGCTCAGGCGCCTTAAGCGCTGCGCAGAAGAGCGCCATAGGGTGTTAGTTCAGATGAAAAACGACTCAGGCTACTGCGGTTGGATTAATGCCTTTAACGATGGCTGGCTGTCGATGCAAGACACCACCACTATTGGTTCGAAGAACACCATCACCTTGCTCGAACTGATCGTTTATGTCATCGATGGGCGAAAGAACGCACACACCCACAACATTAAATCAACGGATATTGGAGCTACCAAATGACCCCAACTTTTCCTGACCACAATGTGCGTTTCAAACTTTGCTCCGATAGCGACTTACCCCAGCTACCGCCCATGCGATGGCTAGTCAAAGGAGTTCTACCTGAGTCAGGCTTGGCCGCCATCTATGGACCACCCAGTTCTGGCAAGTCATTCATATGCCTTGACCTTGCCCTTGCTATCGCAATGGGCACGAAGTGGTTCGGAGCCAGAGTTTATTGCGCACCGGTGGTGTACCTTTGGCTTGAGGGTGCTTCAGGTTTCAGACGGCGTGCCGAGGCTTGGAAAACCACCAAGCAGCAACCGCTGCCAGAAAAATTTAGGTACATCCTCCAGCCCTTCAAACTGTCGGAACCTGCCGATGTCCATGATCTTGCCCAGACCCTTCCTGCCGGGGCAGTTGTCTTCATTGATACGTTGAATAAAGCAGCGCCACAGACAGACGAGAACTTAGTTGTTGAAATGGGCAAGCTAATTGATGCAGCCAGAACGCTCCAAGCCCACACAGGTGGCTTGGTCGTACTTGTTCACCACACAGG
>JBILIR010000249.1:0-3365 GCA_044368955.1 Limnohabitans sp. | reverse complement strand
CACCACGGCGTGATCGTCTACCAAAAGAAGTGTCAATTTAGCCATGTGCTGGATTGTGGCTCAGCGGCAGAACTGCCCACACGCGAACACCCGAGGGCTGTAAGGACTCGAAGCTGAATGACCCGCCCAGCCCTTGGGCTCGCTCTCGCATACCGATGACGCCGTATTGGCCGGAATCTGCCCAATCAGGGGTGGCACCCTTGCCGTTGTCGCTGACGTCGATGTGCAGTTGTTGCGCATGTGCAGACAGCACGATGGTGATCTGGCTGGCTTGTGCATGTCGCAATGCGTTGTTCAGTGACTCTTGCACGATGCGGTAGGTGGCAGTTGCCAAACTGGGCTCAATGTCTTCCAGTGGGGTATTTACATGCAAATCGATACGTGTATGAAGGTGGCGGCTACGCGCATCTTCCACCAAATCTTGCAATGCATCATGAAGCCCAAAGCGGTCAAGCGCCAGGGGGCGCAGCTTGCTCACCAGTTGATGCACTTCTTCGTAAATCGCGTCTGCACTGTTTATCACCATGCGGGCCGCTTGTTCGGTATGCGCATCCACACCTTGGGCTCGCAGCAGCATGGCCTGCCCCAAGCTTTTGATGGCCGTGACCTGTTGGCCCAATTCGTCGTGCAGTTCTCTGGCGATTTGGCCACGCACTTCTTCAATGCGAGTTTGTATGACTTGGGTGAGTTCGCGGTTTTGCGCCAGCGCCAAGGTGGCTTCACGCGCTTGGGTTTGCGCTGAAATACCCTCTTGTACCGACTGCGCCATGGCGTTGAAGGCTTCTCCCATGACCTTGGCTTCTTTGCCATGCATGGGGGGCAGTCGGGTGTCGTAACTGCCACCCTCCATGGCTTGCAGACCTTGCACGACCTTTTGCAGCGGTTGCATAGCCCGCCCGACCAACACAAACACCAGTACATTGCCCAACAAAAACCCTGCAATGACGGTCAGGACCATGGGTTTGAAGTCGTCCCAGCCATCCAAAATGGCTCTGGAGGGGTCGGCGCGTAATAACAAGAGGCCATCAGAGACAGGTATTTCGCGGGTCTGCACCAAGGGCGAAACAATGGCTGTGTACCAGTCGGGGGCATCACGTCCAGCTTTGTAAACAGGTGGTGGCGAGCGGTAGACCACAGCGTCTTGCGTGTTGCGAAGTTCAATATCGTTGGCGCGTACACGGCCTACTGTGTCGAGAAATTGCGCCATGTCTTCCAGCGAACTGTTGCGTGAACCTGCTTGTAAGCGCGACAGCAGTTGCGTGGCGACGATGCTGGCGCCTTGCATCTCCTCGCGAACGCTTTGGCGGGTGTTATCGAGTTGTAAATAAATCAGCAAGGACGCAAATGCGGCCAAGAGCACGCCCATGATCAGGTTGATTTGTAGGCGCAGTCCCATAGCAGGGGGGGTCAGTCGCTGGCAGCGCCCATCATCCACAGCTGGGTTGAGCGTGCACCGCTGCGGCAAAACGCCAGCACGGGGCTGGGGGCAGACTTGACCAGCTCAGCCATGTGCTGCACTTGTTCGGCAGTGATGCTGCCGCTGATGACAGGCAGGTAGTGGTAGGTCAGGCCAGCTGCTTCTGCTGCCGCTTGCATTTGTGCGGAGGTGGGTTGATCTGGGCCACCCTCCATGTCAGGGCGGTTGTTGATGACGGTGCGAAAACCATGACTGGCAATCGCCGTCATATGCTCAGGCGCGAGTTGTGGTGCAGTGGAGAAATTGGCGTTGTGTTGGGTGACTTGCATGAAAGATTCCTGTGATGTTCAATGGTCGCTTTTGGCGGGGGCAGCAGCGGGTGCTTCTTTGCTTTACTTGCCCTTGCGGACTTGGGCGCCTTTGTCTTTATTCTGACCGCACAGCAGCCCCAAGACTTTTTCCGCCACGGTGTCGCCAGAGACGGGCTTCCACGGGGTAGACACAGCGCTGGTGAACAGGGTTTTGCCCTCGCCCATGGCCTCGGACTTGGAGGCAAACGCCAGGGTGCGTCGGCGTTGGTCGTGACAGTCGTATTCCATCAATGCCAAGCGCGACATGGCGCCAGTCTTGGCGCGTTCGCGCAGATCAATCAAGTGCCACGCTTGTGGGTAGACACTGCTGGCTCGCACTTTATCGGGGTCGATATAGACCACCGCAAGGAAGTTTTCATCCACGGCTTCCCACTCGGCCAAGGCCAACCATGGCTGAACAGCTAACCACAGCAAAAGCATCCATTTCATACAGCGCATCGGACATCCTTTGGGTACTTCAAGCAAACAATTTAAAGGATTTTGCCACTGAAGCCAATAAGCGCTAAAGCAGCGGCTCACTCAAGCCACCACTTCGCACCACGCCTTGGGTGACGGCGTGTATCAGCAGGGGTGGGGAGGGTGCCCAAACGCACAGCCTTTGGCGGGCCCGTGTGATGCCGGTGTAGACCAGTTCACGCTTGAGTAAGGGGGTGTCAATCTCGGGCAGGATCAGCAGCACATGCTCAAACTCGGAGCCTTGTGATTGGTGAACCGTCATCGCAAACACCGTGTCAATAGCGTCTAAGCGGCTAGGCACCAACCAGCGAACCCCCCCTTGGCCATCGGGAAACGCCACCCTCAAGCGGATGTCGCCATCGACCATCACCGGCAAACACATCCCTAAGTCGCCGTTCATCAAACCCAGCGCATAGTCGTTGCGCCTAGCCATCACGGGGCGACCGATAAACCAGTCGGTATTGGCAAACCCCATGGCTTGTTGTATTTTTTGGTTGAAGTGTTTCACTCCCCAGGGCCCCTCGCGCAAGCCGCACAACACGCCGATGCAGCCAAAGCTGTGTAACAAGGCCAAGGCTTGTGCTTCGTCACAAGTTTGCCCCTGCTGCAATGGTGCAAGTAACTTGCGCCAAGGAGACCAAGCCGCTGCAACGGCTTGCAAGGTGTCAGTGTTGTTGCTGTTTGCGTTGCTGAGTTTGGTGACCGAGGCCACCTTGGACCAGCAAGCCTCTGGCGCTGTTTGCCAAAGGGCTTGCAATCCTGCGCTGTCGCCCGTGTTGCAAGCTTTGGCCCATGCGCCTATGCCTTGGTCAGGATCAAAGCGGTGGCTGTTGCTCAGCACCATGGTGTGTCCCTTTAACCAAGGCGCTTGGCAAAGTTGGGACATCACGGCACCGGCTTCGACAGAGGCGAGTTGGTCTTTATCGCCCAAGAGCACCAAACGCGCCTGATCTGGCACAGCTTTGAGCAAGCGGGCCATCAATTCCAAATCAATCATCGAGGCTTCATCAACAACGATCACGTCGGCTTGCAAAACAGGCGCAGTGCCGTGGCTTGTGTAGAGCAGTTTGTGCAAGGTGTGTGCGGTAGTGGGCAAGCAAGCCGCATCACTGTCGCTGAGT
>JBILIR010000250.1:0-3365 GCA_044368955.1 Limnohabitans sp. | reverse complement strand
TTGAAAACGATTGGCGAGATGGTTCTTTGGAGCACTTGGTTCTGTCCCCGCACCCCTTAGGGCTTTTGGTCTTAGGGAAAATCTTCGCGCATTGGTTGGTTTCTGGTTTGCCCTTGGTAGCATTGGCCCCCTTGTTGGGATTGCAGTTCGATTTGCCTTCGGATGCCTTGGGCATGTTGGCACTCTCTCTTTTGTTGGGCACCCCGGTGCTGTCTTGCATTGGCGCCATTGGCGCTGCACTTACCCTAGGGGTGCGAGGCGGTGGTGTGTTGCTTGCTTTGTTGGTTCTGCCTTTGTTTGTTCCTGTGCTGGTGTTTGGTGCTGGCGCAGTAGAGGCTTTGAACAGTGGTTTGGGTGCGCAAGCACATCTTTCAATTTTGCTGGCGATGTTGTTGCCAGCTGTGTTTTTCAGCCCTTGGGCGTGCAGTGCGGCTTTGCGCATTGCCTTGGAATGACTAAATGACGATGCGCTGGTTCTATTACGCTGCTCCCCAGACCTTTTACGGCTTGGCGGGACGCTTGTGGCCTTGGTTGGCCGCCTTGGCTTTGGCGCTGACATTGGCTGGCTTGTGGGTCGGCTTTGCTTTGGCGCCTGCTGACGCGCAGCAAGGCGAGGGCTATCGCATCATCTTTGTGCATGTCCCCGTTTCTTGGATGTCCATGGTGATTTACCTTGCCATGGCTTTTTGGGCTGTGCTGGGTCTCACATTCAACACCCGCATATCCGGCATGATGACCCGCGCTCTGGCACCCACGGGGGCTATGTTTACGTTTTTGTCTTTGTGGACGGGCGCTTTGTGGGGCAAGCCAATGTGGGGCACATGGTGGGTGTGGGACGCACGTCTGACCTCCGAGTTGATTTTGTTTTTTCTCTACCTTGGCTACATTGCGCTCACCTCGGCCATTGACGATGTGCGTCGCGCTGACCGCGCTGGGGCTTTGATTGCCATCGTCGGCGCCATCAATGTGCCCATCATTTATTTTTCAGTGAAATGGTGGAACACCTTGCACCAAGGTGCTTCGGTGTCCCTTACGCGCTCGCCCAGCATGGCGCAGCTGATGCTGTGGGGCATGTTGCTGATGGCCTTGGCCATGTGGGTTTACACCTTGGCCATTGTTTGCTACCGTGTACGCACCCTTATCATCGATCGTGAACGTCATACCGATTGGGTGCAGGCGCTGCCTGAAGTTGCAGGAGCCAAAGCATGAGGTGGGAGAGTTGGTCTGAATTTTGGTTCATGGGTGGTTACGGCTTGTATGTCTGGGGCAGCATGGGCATGACGGCTTTGTTACTCCTCTTGGAAATGGTGCAAGCCCGCTTAGCCCACGGCCGTGCATTGGCGCTAGCTCGGGCTGAAAAAGCGTTGGAGAACTCATGAGCTTGTCACCTCGACAAACCCGTTTTGCACTGATTGCAGGTGGCGTGCTGGTGTTGGCATTGGCCGCCGCTTTTGTGCTCAATGCGTTTCAAAACAATTTGGTTTTTTTCTTCACGCCGACCCAAGTGTTGAACGGTGAAGCGCCCAAGAACAAAACCTTTCGCATTGGGGGTTTGGTGAAAGTGGGCAGCCTGCAGCGCAATGGCGCAGATGCCTCTTTTGTGGTGACGGACACCGCCCAAGATATACCCGTGCGCTACAGTGGATTGCTGCCCGATTTGTTCAAAGAGGGCAAGGGCGTGGTGGCGCAAGGACGCTTGGATGCGCAAGGCGCAATGACCGCCTCCGAGGTGCTGGCCAAACACGACGAGAATTACATGCCCCCTGAGGCGCAACACGCCTTAGACGAAGCCGCGCAAGCCCGTGCAGCGCAATCTGTCAATCCTTGAAAGCTAAAAGCCGATGATTCCTGAACTTGGTCAATTTGCACTGGTGCTGTCTGCGGTCATCGCTTTGTTCTTGGGGACTGTGCCGTTGGCCGGCACTTTGCGCCATCAAGTGGTGTGGCAGTCGCTGGCGCGTCCCGCAGCTCTGCTGCAATTTGTGCTGGTGTCTTTTTCTTTCGCTTGCTTAGCTTCTTCTTTTTTAAGCAACGACTTCTCGGTCAAGTATGTGGCCGAGCATTCCAATACCTTGTTGCCCAAGGCCTACCAGTTTGCAGCAGTTTGGGGTGGTCACGAAGGTTCTTTGCTGTTGTGGGTGCTCATGCTCAGTGGTTGGACCGCGGCTGTCGCGATTTTTTCCGCCAGCCTGCCTCTCGCCATGGTGGCGCGGGTGTTGGGTGTGTTGGGCTTGGTGTCGGTGGGCTTTTTGATGTTCATTTTGACCACCTCCAACCCCTTTGACCGGCTCTTTCCCATGCCTGCCGATGGGCGCGACCTCAACCCTTTGCTGCAAGACCCTGGCTTGGTGATTCACCCGCCCATGCTCTACATGGGCTATGTGGGCATGTCGGTCACGTTTGCCTTTTCTATTGCTGCTTTGCTGTCTGGTCGACTTGACGCCGCATGGGCACGCTGGTCACGACCTTGGACCGTCATCGCGTGGGCATTTCTCACCTTTGGGATTGGCTTGGGTTCGTGGTGGGCTTATTACGAACTCGGATGGGGTGGTTGGTGGTTTTGGGACCCTGTCGAAAACGCGTCCCTCATGCCTTGGTTGGTGGGTACTGCACTCATCCATTCCTTGATGGTCACTGAAAAGCGTGGCAGTTTCAAAGCATGGACCGTGCTTTTGGCCATTGCGGCTTTTTCGCTGTCGTTGTTGGGCACCTTCTTGGTTCGCTCAGGCGTGCTGACCTCGGTTCACGCGTTTGCGTCTGACCCTTCGCGTGGTATTTTTATTCTGATCTTTTTGGCGGTGGTGGTCGGTGCTTCACTCACCCTGTTTGCTTGGCGAGCACCTGCGGTGACCTTGGGCGGCACCATGGGCTTGGTCTCGCGAGAGTCTTTCTTATTGCTCAACAGCGTTTTGCTGGTGGTCGCCACTGGCGCGGTCTTGCTAGGTACCTTGTACCCGCTGATCATCGATGCCTTGAACATGGGCAAGTTGTCTGTGGGGCCGCCGTACTTCAATCTGGTGTTTGCGCCTCTGATGGTGCCGCTGCTGTTTGTGCTGGTACCAGGGACGGTCGCGCACTGGCGCGAAGCGCGTATGAGCGAGGTGTTTTGGCGTTTGCGTTTTGTAGGAGGCGCAGCGTTGTTGTTGGCCATCGTGCTGCCTTTTGTGCTGGGCAGTTGGTCAGCAGGCACCATGTTGGGCGTTTTTCTGGGCATGTGGGTAGGCCTTGGCAGCTTGCAGCATGTGGTGGAGCGACTGAGTAAACCTGGGCGCATTGGGGGCTCGTTTTGGGGCATGCATTTGGCGCACTTTGGCATGGCGGTACTGGTGCTGGGCATCACCGGTGTGAAGTCTTACGAAGTTGAG
>JBILIR010000248.1:0-3375 GCA_044368955.1 Limnohabitans sp. | reverse complement strand
AAGCCTAGGTCGTGCGGGTGACCGTGCCCGACGTGAAGACGATCGCTATTTATTTTTAGAAGCGGTGTTGTCTGCCAGAGAGCGTTTGTATGTGTCGTGGCAAGGTCGCCGCGCCAGCGACCACGCCAAGCTACCCCCCTCGGTCTTGGTAGCGCAGTTGTTAGACCATCTGAATCTTTGCCATGCGCTGCCTAAGCTTGCGGCTGATGGCGACGACACGACCGCCCAGCCAGCCTTTGAAGCACCGCTGCAACCCTTGCAGCCTTTTTCTTCCAAGTACTTTGTGCAAGGCAGTGGTTTCTTAACTTACGCCGCTGATTGGCAAGTCACCCGTTTACCGCTGCCGCCCTCTGTTGCACAAACTTCAAGGTCCCAAAGTGCAGTGCCTTTTAGCCGCTTGACCGAGCAAGAGCTTGGTCTTTTGTTGCGCCACCCAGAGGAGGTGCATTTCCGTGCCTCGTTACAAGTTCGCTTAGATAAACCACCGCAAGCAAGTGAAGAAGACGAGCCCTTTGACACCGCAGGTTTGCAAGGCTTTGTGATGCACCAATCGGTGCTCTACAGCGACGAGCCTGCAGCACAGTTAATGCAGTTGCAGCGTCAGGGTATGTTGGCTTTGAGCGGATTTGGCCAATTGCAACAAGACCAGATGCGAGAACTGCGCGAGACCGTGCTGGGGCATTTGGCTCCATGGTTGCAAGAGCCTGGCCAAGACCTGCCTGCACAGGTATACCTTTTTCAAGCGCATGGCATCGATGTGCAATCAGGCTTTGGCGGCAACGCCCACGCATGGCGTCAACTCCCCAATGGCACGGCAGCGCAAATCGATTTGCGCCCTGGCAAGGTGTTGAATTCCGCAGGTCAAGCGCGTTTGTACACCTTGGCCCCGCTGTGGCTGGGTCACCTCAGCGCCAATGCCGCAGGGGTTCCAACCACCAGCTTGCAAAGCGGTGAAGATGGTTTGGTGGCGCTGTCACCCTTGCCCGCCTCCAATGCCCAAGCTTTGTTGGCAGACTTGGTGACGGTCTATTTGCAAGCTTGGCAACGCCCTTTGCCACTGGCTTGCAAATCTGCCTGTGCTTGGTTGATGGCCACACACTTCCCGTCCTCCAAAACCAAGCCAGAGGAAATTGCCACCAAAGCAGTTTCAGCCACTCGGCAAGCCTATGAAGGAGGGTTTCGCCAGCAAGGCGAGCGAGCCACCTCCCCCAGCCTGCAGCGTGCTTTCCCCGAGTTTGAAGACCTCTGGACTGAGTTGCCTGTTTGGGCCGAGCGGGTGTATGGCCCGATGCTGCAAGCCTTGATGCCTTTGACCAGCACGGCTGCTTCGCCCGTTGCCGCGGTACCCAACAACGAGGTAGACGCATGAGCCTGAACCTGCTCACCCTGCCCTTGTCTGGGCGGCAAATCATCGAAGCCAGTGCAGGCACCGGCAAAACCTTCACCTTGGCCGCGCTGTATGTGCGCTTGGTCTTGGGTCATGGGCGTGCAGCCAAGGGCTTGCAACCTGCACATATTTTGGTGATGACCTTCACCGATGCAGCCACCGCCGAGTTGCGAGAACGCATCCGTCTGCGCTTGCACCAAGCTGCATTGTGGTTTGACGCCCAAGTGGCAGGACGCACTGCCAAGCCAGACTCCTTTTTGCTGGATCTGACCGAGGCTTTCACACCCGACCAGTGGCCTAAGTGTGCAGCGCAGCTGCATTTGGCGGCGCAAAGCATGGACGAGGCCGCCATCTACACCATCCACAGCTGGAGCCGACGCATGCTCAGCAGCTTTGCGCTGCACAGCCGCGACCTGTTTGAGCAAACCCACCTCGACAACCCTGGCGAATTACTGCATCAGTTAGTCAACGACCATTGGCGGCGCTGGTTTTACCCCCTCGACTTGGCTCAACAAAAAATTCTCAAATCCCTGCTGGGCGGCGACCCGCAAGCTTTGCTTAAAGACTTGAAAACCCGCTGGCAAAGCTTGGACCGACAACCACAGCCCAACGATGCAGCAGTACCGCTTGCACCCGCGCAGGTGCTGGCCACACACGGCGAATGGTTAAACACAAAACAAGCTTTGGTCGTTACTGCCAAGCAAGCTTGCAAAACTGCAATGGACAAGGGGTTGGCGGGTACATTGGTAGCCGCTCAGGCAGCGAAAAAAATGAAGGGTACAAGCGCCAAACCTTGCAACGTTTTACCCTCAGCAGCCTTCAAAGCAAGGGTTGGCCAGAGGCAGGAGAACACCCCGTCTTTGCCCACATTGAGGCGCTGTGCCAACACCAAACTACAGAACCCGCCTCCAAAGACCGCTTGCTGGACCACGCCGCCCACGAGGTGCGCCAGCAATACCAGCAAACCAAATTGCAGCTGTCAGTGTTCGATTTCCAAGACCTGCTGCAACGCCTGCACACCGCTTTGCATGCCGATGAAGGTCAAATGGCAACGGCAATCCGCGACCAATACCCCGTGGCCATGGTCGATGAATTCCAAGACACCGACCCTTGGCAATACCAAAGCTTGGACCGCATCTACCCACACAGCCAAGTGGGCGACGCACATGCGCTGGTGATGATTGGCGACCCCAAGCAAGCCATCTACAGTTTTCGTGGGGCCGACCTGAGTACCTACCTAGCAGCTCGAAAACAAGCCCTTGAACTCAATCCCCACGCCTTGCACAGTTTGGACAGCAACTTCCGCTCCACCCATGCCTTGGTGGAAGCAGTGAACCATGTGTTTGGCGGCATCGAGCAGCCTTTTTATTCAAACTTAGGCAAGATTGAATTCACCCCAGTTACCAGCCGCAGCGACGCCAAACCACTCAGCAATGCACAAGGCCAAGCGCTACCCCCCTTGACCGTGTGGTACCTACCACCCCCCGACAACGCCAAGTATTGGAGCGTGCCGCTGCAGTCGCACCACTTGTCGCAAGGCTTTGCTGCGCAAATGGTGGCCTTGTTGCGCCAGCAACCTGAGGTACAGCCGCGTGACATGGCTGTGTTGGTACGCACCCATGTACAAGCTAAGGCCATGCAAAAAGCTTTGCAAAAGTTGGGCTTGCCCAGTGTCTTCATGTCGGACCACGCCAATGTGTTCCAAAGCGAAGAGGCTCAAGACCTGTGGCGGGTGCTGAGAGCTATCAGTGCGCCGCGCCAAACCGCTTGGCTGCGCAGCGCGGTGGCCTGCCGTGTTTGGGGTTTGGACATGCCGCAGTTACAGGCTTTTTTGCAAAACGACGCCATGACCGATGCGTTGGCCGAATCGTGTCAACGCTGGCTGCAGCAATGGCAGCAGCAAGGTGTGTTGCCCATGCTCTACAGCTGGCTGCATGAACAACATATTGCGACCCGCTTGCTGGCTTTGCCTGATGGCGAGCGCCGCT
>JBILIR010000247.1:0-3384 GCA_044368955.1 Limnohabitans sp. | reverse complement strand
TGTCTTGGCGTTTGAATGTGGTCTTCAAGCGACTCAAGAGAAGACCAAGCTTTTGAAATTAATGGATAAGCAGTTGTTTGACTGTGTTATGTTATGGTAAATCAACCAACACGGAGAATATCGTGAATCAAAAAGGGCAACTTTTACAAGACCCGTTTCTTAATATCCTGCGCAAGGAACATGTGCCTGTGTCAATCTATTTGGTCAATGGCATCAAGTTGCAGGGCCAGATTGAGTCTTTTGACCAATATGTGGTTCTCCTTAGAAACACTGTCACCCAAATGGTTTACAAACACGCCATTTCGACCATCGTGCCTGGTCGCCCTGTGAATTTTGCGCAAGCCGAAGGTGAAGACGCTGGGTCTGCACAATAACGCCCGCCAACGCTTCCCCTTTGTCTAAGCCTCAGCCTGATATTCAAGCAAACACCTTGTTGGTGGGCGTAGATTTGGGCCTGCCCCATTTCGATGAAGACTTAGATGAGCTGGCACAACTGGCCAGCACAGCAGGTTTGTTGCCTGTGGCGCGTATGACTTGCAAACGGCGTGCACCGGACGCGGCCTTGTTTGTGGGCTCGGGCAAAGCGCAGGAAATCAAAGAAATGGCTGTGCTCCATGGAGCCTCTGAAATACTCTTTGATCAGGCCTTAAGCCCTGCGCAACAACGTAATTTGGAGCGCCTGTTAGACATGCCGGTCAATGACAGGACCATGCTCATCTTGCAAATTTTTGCGCAGCGCGCCCGCAGCCACGAGGGAAAGTTGCAGGTGGAATTGGCGCGATTGCAGTACCTCAGCACCCGGTTGGTTCGCCGTTGGTCCCATTTGGAGCGTCAACGCGGCGGTATTGGTAACCGTGGCGGCCCAGGAGAAACCCAAATCGAGTTGGACAGGCGAATGATTGGCGAGTCCATCAAGCGCACCAAAGAGCGCCTAGACAAGGTGAAGAAACAGCGCCATACGCAGCGACGCCAGCGACAGCGCAACCAAGTCTTTAATGTTTCTTTGGTCGGTTACACCAATGCGGGCAAATCTACTTTGTTCAATGCCTTGGTGAAGGCGCGTGCCTATGCTGCTGATCAATTGTTCGCCACCCTAGACACCACCACGCGTCAACTCTATTTGTCAGATGGCAGTGAAAATGGCTGCCAAATTTCCCTTTCCGACACTGTGGGGTTTATCCGTGATTTACCTCATGGCTTGGTCGACGCGTTTGCGGCGACTTTGCAAGAAGCCACCAGTGCCGACCTGTTGCTGCATGTGGTGGACTGCTCGCACCCTGATTACCCAGAGCAAATCGTTCAGGTGCAATCGGTTTTAAACGATATAGGTGCCAAAGATGTAGCTCAGTTGTTGGTGTTTAACAAAGTTGATGCTTTGTCCAGCGACCAACAACCTAGAATGTTGCAAGACGTCTTTATCATAGATGGGGTGGCTCTGCCGCGAATTTTTGTCAGCGCACAAACAGGGTCCCATCTTGAAATTCTGCGTCAACGTCTGCTGGAGACTGCACTTGAAGCGACCCAGCGCCCCTTATCCCTTAGCATTTCACCGGTAAACGTTTGATTTCAAAGTATGACTTCAGGTTTAGGCACAATGGCGGCTTGCCACTTTTTTTGATTGACTGCGCATGAATTTCTTAACTTGGCTTTGGCCTATTCGACGACGCTTAGCGGGTATGTTCAATTTGAACGATGGCCGTTGGGGCAGAGGCGATGACGCCAACCCGCAAAACAACGGTTCGACACCGCCTCCCGAGGGCCCTCAACCGCCCCCCGCGGATGATGGCCGACGCCCACGTCCCTCTGCGTCTAATGGGCCGCCAGATTTGGATGAACTTTGGCGAGAACTCAACCGCAAATTGAATAAATTTTTGGGACAAAACCGCGGAGGCGGCAATCAGCCACCCGGCGGTGGCGGCGGTGGCTTTAACCCTGATTTCAAGCAAGCCCGTGGTTTGCTGGGCTTGGCTGCGGGTGTCGTGGTCTTGATTTGGTTGGCTACGGGCTTCTTCATTGTCCAAGAGGGTCAGCAAGCTGTTATCACCCAATTTGGGCGTTACCACAGCACAGCAGGTGCAGGTTTCAATTGGCGTGCACCTTTCCCCATTCAACGTCACGAAGTGGTGTTTGTCACCCAGATTCGCTCCCTCGATGTTGGGCGCGACACCATCATCAAGGCCACTGGTTTGCGTGAGTCAGCGATGTTGACTGAAGATGAAAACATCGTGGAAATCAAGTTTGCGGTTCAGTACCGTTTGACTGATGCAAGAGCTTATTTGTTCGAAAGCAAAAACCCTACAGATTCGGTCATGCAAGCAGCCGAAACTGCGGTGCGTGAAGTGGTGGGCAAAATGCGCATGGATGCTGCATTGTCTGAAGACCGCGAACAAATTGCCCCACGCGTACGCAGCATCATGCAAGTCATTTTGGACCGCTACAACGTGGGTATTGAGGTGGTGGGTATCAACTTGCAGCAAGGGGGGGTACGACCTCCCGAGCAAGTTCAGGCGGCTTTTGACGATGTGCTCAAAGCCGGCCAAGAGCGCGAACGTGCAAAAAATGAAGCCGAGGCTTATGCCAACGATGTGATTCCTCGTGCCGTGGGTTCTGCTTCACGCTTAAAGCAAGAGGCCGACGCCTACAAGTCCCGTATCGTGGCGCAAGCCCAAGGTGATGCGCAGCGCTTCAAGTCGTTGTACTCGGAATACCAAAAAGCGCCCCAAGTCACGCGCGATCGCTTGTATATCAATGCCATGCAAGAAATCTACAGCAGCGTGACCAAGGTGTTGGTTGAGTCCAAGCAGGGTTCCAATATGTTGTACCTGCCGCTGGACAAAATCATGCAACTCAGCGGTACACCTGCCACTGCTGCTGCCAACGCCGCGGTAAATGCTGGTAACACGCTTGATGGCAGTGGATCTGTTCCCAGTCCCGCCCTGCCTTCTTCCTCCCCCGATAGCCGTGGCCGTGACACTCGTCAACGCGACCGCGATTTGCGATGAATTGCCAGCCATGAACAAACTAGGTCTTTACATTTCTTCCGCCATGCTTGCGTTGCTGCTGCTGAGCTCAACCATTTTTGTGGTTGATCAACGCCAATATGGTGTGGTGTATTCATTGGGTCAGATCAAAAAGGTCATCACCGAACCTGGTCTGAACTTTAAATTGCCACCGCCTTTCCAAAACGTCAACTTCATCGACAAGCGTTTGTTGACCTTGGATAACGTGGACTCCGAGCCCATGCTCACCGCAGAAAAGCAGCGTATGGTGATCGACTGGTATGTGCGTTGGCGTATTTCCGACCCATCGCAATACATTCGCAACGTGGGTTTGGATGAAAAAGCTGGCGCTCAGCAACTCACCCGAGTGGTGCGCAATGCTTTT
>JBILIR010000245.1:0-3392 GCA_044368955.1 Limnohabitans sp. | reverse complement strand
GTATCAATTGAGGTATTCAATGACCCGCGCGAACCTTGGAGCAAGGAAGAGTTTGAATCTTTGCTAAGAGGCAAAAGCACCAGTTACCACATCCACCATCCTTTTCACGTGATGATGGCAGAGGGAAAGCTTTCTGCAGAACAATTGCGGGGCTGGGTTGCCAATCGCTTTTATTATCAAATCTCTATCCCCATCAAGGACGCTGCCATTTTGTCCAACTGCAATGACCGGGAAATCCGGCGAGAGTGGATATTGCGAATCCTTGACCATGATGGCTTCGAGCTGAACGGCATCAAAGACGAGGGCGGTATTGAGGCATGGATACAGTTAGGCCAAGCTGTAGGTTTGAGCCGCGACGATGTTGTTTCTCTGCGCTATGTTGCACCAGCCAGCCGTTTTGCAGTGGATGCCTATGTGAATTTTGCAAGACGACACTCTTGGCAAGAAGCTGTAGCCTCTAGTTTGACCGAGCTTTTTGCGCCCCACATACACCAGCAGCGAATTGACACTTGGCCAGAACAGTACCCTTGGGTGGACGCGGTTGCCTTGAAATACTTTAAAAATCGATTAACCCAAGCTCGCCGCGATGTCGCCCATGGTTTGAGTTTTACCTTGAATTACTTCAGTCAAACCCGTGCATTGCAAGAACGTGCTTTGGAAATTCTGCAGTTCAAATTGGATGTGTTGTGGTCTTTGGCAGATGCAATCATGCTGGATCAGTGCGAGGTTCAAATCACAGGCCCCAAAAAATGATTTCAGATGACGACTTGTTAATCAGTAAGCCTTCTGTTGCTTCTATGTTTCGATTGCAATGGGAAGAGGTTCAACAATCTTGGGTCTTGCTGTATCCGGAAGGTATGGTCAAGCTCAACACCAGTGCTGGCGAGATCCTGAAACGACTCGATGGAGAAAAGACATTACAAGCACTTATTGCGGAGCTGGAAACTGCATTTGAAGCCACGGGCTTACAAAAAGAGGTGCTGGGATTTTTAGATATCGCCATGAAACAAGGGTGGGTAAAACTATGACATCAACGACTGTGATTGCAGACCAAGCTGTTGGACCGCCCCTTTGGCTTTTGGCTGAGGTTACCTATGCATGTCCATTGCATTGTGTGTTTTGCTACAACCCTGTTGACTTTACACAGCACGGCCCAGAGCTCACAACCCAAGAGTGGATTCGTGTCTTGCGAGATGCGCGTGCAGCTGGCAGTGTTCAGTGTGGATTTTCGGGCGGTGAACCATTGGTTCGCGATGACCTTGAGGAATTGGTTGCAGAAGCGCATAAGCTGGGCTTTTATACCAACTTACTCACTTCAGGCATTGGCTTTACTCCCGAGCGAGCCAAGGCCTTGAAGCTGGCTGGCTTAGACCATGTTCAATTGTCATTTCAAGACTCCACCAGAGAATTGAATGATTTTTTGTCCCATACCAAAACGTTTGCTTTGAAGAAAAAAGCGGCAGAGTTGATCCAGTCAAATGGATGGCCCATGGTTTTAAACTGTGTGGTGCATCGTCTCAATATCGATTACATCGACAAGATCATCGAGTTGGCTGTCGATTTAGGCGCCGAGTACCTTGAATTGGCCAACAGCCAGTATTACTCTTGGGCCCAACTCAACCGTGATGGCCTTATGCCAAGTCGAGAACAGCTGATCCGTGCCGAACGCATAACGAACGAGTACAGAGAAAAATTAGGCGATAAATTGCGAATCTTTTTCGTGGTCCCTGATTACTATGAAACGCGACCCAAAAAATGTATGAATGGATGGGGAAATATATTCTTAACCATCACGCCTGATGGAACAGCCTTGCCTTGCCATACCGCCAAAATGATCAAACATTTGGAGTTCCCTAACGTCAAAAATACATCTGTGAAAGAAATTTGGTACGACTCCAAGCCATTTAACTTCTACAGAGGTGATGCTTGGATGAAAGAGCCTTGCAGCAGTTGTCCCGAAAAAACCAAAGACCTTGGTGGCTGTCGTTGTCAGGCATTGATGTTGACGGGGGAGGCTGAAAATGCAGATCCTGTGTGTGACAAGTCACCACATCACCAAGTGGTTCTGGATGCCGTCGCTTTGGCCCAATTGCCCAATGAAAAGCGCATCGAGGTCAAGCCTTTGATTTTCCGCGATGCAATCAATTCGAAAAAATTGAGCAAGGTGGAATAAGAACAATGGACTTGCCCTTCAATAGCGTAAGAGTGAAGGGTTTACCGATGCCCGCTTATTTGCGCACCATCTTCTTTTTTTAAGTATAAAAACCAGACCACTGAAGCAATAGTCAAACCCCCTAGCGCAAAGAAAGATTGCTGAACAGCGGCGATGGTTTCCCCAGGGGTACTGCTTTCTATATTTTGCAGAAAAAAACCAGCGATCAATGCGCCACTGGCCAAACCAAAATTCATGGTCATTTGTTGCATTGAACTGCTGATGGTGCTTGCCATGCTGGCGTTGTGTTTAGAAATATCTGCAAAAGCCATTGAATTGATACTGGCCATTTGCAGTGAACTGAACAAGCCCATACACAGGTTGATCAGCAAAATAAATCCCACAGAGGTTTGTGCGTCAATGAAAGCATAAACACTGAAAGTAAGTGCGATCAGAGCAGTATTCAAAACCAACACCCTTTTGTGCCCCAAGGCAGCCAAAACTTTGGATGAAAAAACCTTCATGCTGATGGCAGCAAGGGCAGTTGGAATGGTCAGCAATCCGGCTTTCCAGGCTGGAAACCCCAAGCCGATTTGGTAAAAAAACGGCAGAAGGAAAGGCAGGGCTCCCAGCCCTAAGCGGCTAAAAAACCCCCCAAGAACAGAAATCCGAAATGTTCGAATTTCAAACAACTTTAAATTCAGCAAGGGTGAGGGGACTCTTTGGGAATACAGGACATAGCAGCCGATCATGAGCAGCGAAATCATCCCGCCTGGGATGATCATGGCGAAGTTTGGGTGGTTGTTGCCAACAAGATCGAGCATCCACGTCAACAGGCCAAAACCAGTTGCAAAAAGCAGAAAGCCCAGCCAATCAAATGGTTTTTTTTCAACACTTTGGTAGTCTGGAACATAGTTTTTAACCATAAACAATATAGCGATGCCTATGGGAATATTGATGAAAAAAATCATCTGCCAAGAAAACCAATGAACGATCAAGCCGCCAATTGTGGGGCCCAGCAAAGGACCCATGAGAGCGGGAATGATCACAAAATTCATTGCTTTGAGCAATTCTGATTTGTCAAAGGTTCGCACGATCAAAAGACGACCCACCGGCATCATGAGCGCAGCAGCGACCCCTTGCAAAACACGCGAGGCTATCAACATCTCAAGAGAATTTGAAATACCACACAAAAAAGATGCAACGGTAAATAAAGCCACTGCGCTGGCAAATACTCGGC
>JBILIR010000246.1:0-3392 GCA_044368955.1 Limnohabitans sp. | reverse complement strand
AGCTTGCCGTCTCTGGCGAGTTGTTTGGCCAGTTCTTGGGCCGCCCTTAAGCGGTCGATGGCACCTACCTCGTCCCAGCGCACCACATGAAACTCTGCATCGGCTCGCAGGGCCCGCAAGCGGTCGCCGCTTTGCAAAAGCGCTTGCGAAGACAAATCCCAAGCCATGGCATCGCGCGGGTTTTGCGCCAACCACAGCTGCATGGTGTCGCTGGCCTGTGTTGCAAGCAAAGTTTGTTTGGCCTCTATGCGACACATGGTTTGCAACATGACACGTGCGCGGTCCACCACTTTGGTACCCAAGGTTTGCAGGCATTGCAGCGGATTGTTCAAGCGCCGCTCGGTGTCCGCCGCCAACCACTGGGCTGCTCGCAAACCTGCGGGGTCTTCGCGCACCAGTTGCAGCAAGGTGTTCATGGCTTCACGGGCCGGCGCAGCGCGGCGCTGCTGGGTGTAGGCCATCACACCTGCATACAACATGGCAGCACGCTTGGCCAAAGGCAATTGAGGGGAAAAGTCTTTCTCCAATACATCGATGAGCTTTTGCATATCGTCCGTCTGCGGACTCATCAGTGCGCGGGCACGTGCCGTCATCAAGGCGTGTTCGATGCTGGTCTCTACGGGGGCAAAAGTTTTGCCCAAACCAAGGCGCGACTGCATGTCGCCGATACGTTCGGTGGTCAGCGGATGGCTGCGCAAATACGGGTAGTTGCCGTTGTCGTTCAAGCGTGCCGCTTGTTGCAGTTTTTGGAACATGCCCACAAAGCCTTGCGAATCAAAACCGGCTTGGGCATGGACATTGAAGCCCAAGCGGTCGGCTTCGCGTTCCATGTCACGTGAAAAATTCAGCTGGCCCTGTACCGAACCGGCGGTGCCGCCCATCATCACTGCGCCGGCAGCGTCAGGGCTGCGGCTGGCGGCCAGCACACCCAAAATCATGCCGGCGATCAAAAACGGTGTGGTGCGCCCTTGCTGGTCTTGCATACGGGCGATGTGTCGTTGGGTGACGTGGCTGAGTTCATGCGCCATCACCGAGGCCAACTCGTCGCGGCTAGAGACCACCGCGATCAAGCCCAGATGCACGCCCATGAAACCACCTGGCAGAGCAAACGCGTTAACGGATCTGTCACGCACCAAAAACACATCCCATGCAAAGGCTTCCTCTTGCTCGGCTTGCAGATTGCCCAGCTGCACAGAGGCGTCGCGCAGCGGCTGCCAAATGGTTTGCAGGTAGTCCAGCAAGACGGGGTCGTCCATGTAGTCGGCGTCGGTCACCAACTGGCGCATGATGGACTCGCCCAAGCGCCGCTCTTGCTGCACGCTCATGCCGTTGCCGTCACCAATATTGGGCAGCCGTCCGGCGCTGTTTTGCGCTTGCAAACCCACTGGCGCCGCGCCCACAGCCAGCGCCAAGGCCAGCAGCAGGGGTCGCAAACAGGGGAGGGATTTCATGGGGTCAGGGTGTGACGAGAACGTATGATGCAAGGATGTTACCCCTACTGAAATAACATGTCTCTCACACACTTTGATGCCCAAGGCCAAGCCCATATGGTTGATGTGGGTCCCAAAACAACCACTCACCGTATCGCAGTCGCTACCGGTGACATAACCATGTTGCCTGCGACCTTGGCATTGATCGAGAGCGGTAACGCCAAAAAAGGCGATGTGATTGGCATAGCGCGTATTGCTGGCATTCAAGCCGCCAAGAAAACCAGTGACCTCATTCCCCTGTGCCACCCGCTGGCCCTCACCCGTGTGGCCTTGGACTTTGAGCTGTGGCAAGACCCGCCTCGCGTGAGCTGCACCGCCACGGTGGAGACCCACGGACAAACTGGCGTGGAGATGGAAGCCTTAACCGCTGTAAATGTGGCTTTGCTCACTGTGTACGACATGTGCAAGGCGGTGGACCGCGGCATGACCATCACCGGCGTGAAGTTGCTGGAGAAGCATGGTGGAAAGAGTGGGAGTTTTGTGGCTCAAGCCCAATAGGTTTGATTTGTTAACTGCTTGGGGCTTGTATCCGGCAAACAAGGCTCAGGCAAACAATGGCGCTAATCGCGCCAACACTTCATCCATCAGCGGCATAGGCAAAGCCTCCAGCTTGCGCCCGTGCCTAGCGTCAATATCAAGCACTCGGGGTTGATCACACCTCACAAGCCCACTGGTTTTGATACCGCTGATGGGCACCGCAAAACCATTGCGTCTGGCAAACTCTCCCCCCGTTGTGATGGGGCAAATAATGGGCAGTTTTGTCATTTGGTTAAACGCTGTGGGAGAAACAATCAGCACTGGGCGGCTTCCTTGCTGTTCTCGTCCTGAGGTTGGCTCCAGCGAAACCAAGTAGATATCACCTCGGTTCATATCAACTCACCACCCACCGTTGGCGCATCAACCCACGCCCTTTCATGAGGTGCTTGGGTTTCAGAAAAGTCCGATTCGTCCAGCAGTTCTTGCAATGTGTAGTGCTTTTTAGGCTTTGGATCCACAAGCAAAAGACCATCGGCCACGGCAAGACCAACCGTTGCACCGACTTTGAGTTGAAGCAACTCCAGCAACGCTGGCGGAAGCGCCATCATGACCGAGCCGCCTACTTTGCGCAAAGAGGTTGTGTGCATAAAAACTCCCAAGGCATTAAGTTATATCTAAATATAACATTTAGGCTTGTTAGCGACACTCCGCCGGCGCATATTTTGCCTCTAAGCTAGCCGCACTTGCTGTAGACAAACCACTGGGCACGGTAGCACCTTTGGCCAAGCAACGCCAAGCGACTGCGCCTTGCTCGGGGGCGGTGTAGTCTGCGGTCGCATCAGGCAAGGCTGTCGCAGCCGCCGTGGTTCCAGTGAAAGGCACCAACAGCAAACTGCCATTTCCTGCCGCTTTGCTGGTGGTGATGGTGATGACGCCTGTTTGGGGGGCGATGCTGATGCTAGAGAGGTTGGCTGTGGCCGCGGGAGAGGTGTAGCCCGCTGCATAACCTTGCTCGGAGGAGGCGCCAGAACTCAGCACATCCAACACCTGGTTTTTGGCAACACCCGCCAAAGACAAGCCTTCGCTGACACGGGCACGTACGCTGTAGTCTTGGTAGGCTGGCACCGCAAAAGACGCCAAGATGCCGATGATGGCAATCACCACCATCAGCTCTATAAGAGTGAAACCTGTTTGTGTGCGAAGTGGCTTGCTTTTCATGAATGCTCCTTGGCGTTGTGGTGCGCCCATTGTGCGACCCACCCTCATGCGCAGAAGAAGTGGTGCCTTCAAAAAAAACAAGTGCCGCTTTCACCCACCCTGACTTGAAGGCTCAGGGTGGCAGTTCGCGCTTCATCTCTTGCTTGGACCGGTGGCTATGTACCCACTTGGCCGCCACCACCACGCTTAACGCGCCCACCACACCCG
>JBILIR010000244.1:0-3408 GCA_044368955.1 Limnohabitans sp. | reverse complement strand
TGCCGGCCGCCTCGCCAGCAATCACGCCAGTGGTTTTTTTGCTGACGCTGCCCGCCACTTTGGCACCGGCTTCTTCCAACATCGCTTGCGCCTGTTCGCGTGACAGCGTGGGCAAGGTGCCAGTGATGACATAGGTGTGACCGCTGAGTGGCAAATCCAGCCTACCTTGCGGGTCGGCCTCAGGCCAGTGCACACCACAGGCGCGTAACTGTTCGACCACCTCGCGGTTATGCGCTTGGTCAAAAAAGGTGCGCAAACTTTGCGCCACCACTGGGCCTACATCATGGACTTGCAGCAACTGCTCGGTGCTGGCATTCATGATGGCGTCGATGCCGCCAAAGTGTTTGCCTAAATCTTTGGCGGTAGCCTCGCCCACATGGCGAATACCCAAACCAAACACAAAACGTGGCAAGGTGGTGGTTTTGGACTTTTCCAAACTCGCTAGCAAGTTATTGGCTGACTTGTCCGCCATGCGGTCCAGCGTCGCCAGATGGCTGAATCCCAATTTGTACAGATCGGGCAAGGTTTTCACCAGTCCGGCATCGACCAGTTGATCGACCAATTTTTCGCCTAAGTCTTCAATTTCCACCGCACGGCGCTGGGCGAAATGCAAAATAGCTTGCTTTTGCTGGGCGCTGCAAAACAAGCCCCCTGTGCAGCGGTAATCAGCCTCGCCCTCTTCACGTACGGCGGCGCTATCGCACACGGGGCATGTTCTTGGCATGGTGAAGATGGCGGCTTCGTGCAAGCGTTTTTCAAGCACCACCGACACCACTTCGGGAATCACGTCCCCTGCTCGACGTACCACCACAGTGTCGCCCACCCGCACATCTTTGCGCCGGGCTTCGTCTTCGTTGTGCAAAGTGGCATTGGTGACCGTCACGCCACCCACGAACACGGGAGCCAGCTTGGCCACAGGCGTCAGCTTGCCGGTACGCCCTACCTGCACATCGATGGCCAACACAGTGGTTAACTCTTCTTGCGCTGGAAATTTATGCGCTACAGCCCAACGCGGTTCTCGACTGACCATGCCGAGCAAGCGTTGTTGGTCGATGCGGTTGACCTTGTAGACCACCCCATCGATGTCAAACGGCAGTTGGTCACGCAAGCCTGCAATGTGTTCATGGAACTGCACCAAACCCTGCGCTCCCTGTACCAACTGGGTTTCGGCTGCAACAGCAAATCCCCAGTTTTTAAGGTGATGCAATACCTGGTCTTGCGAGCCATAGGCGTCCAAGCCCCACAAAGTAGCTTCTAAAGGGGCTAAAGCGCTTGGCTCTTCAGGGTGAAAGTGCAAGGCATAGGCGAAAAAACTTAAAGGACGTTGCGCTGCAATTTGGGGGTCCAGTTGACGCACCGCACCCGCTGCTGCGTTACGCGGATTGACAAAGGTTTTTTCATTTTTGACACCCGCTGCAATACGCGCTCTTTGGTGAACATTCAGGGCTTCAAAATCGTCTCGCCGCATATAGACCTCACCGCGAACCTCTAGCGCAGAGGGTGCTTCAGGCGACAAACGCAAAGGTATTTGCCCAATGGTGCGGATGTTGTGGGTGACGTCCTCGCCAGTTTCACCGTCGCCGCGGGTGGCGGCTTGCACCAGCACATGGTCTTGGTAGCGCAAGCTGATCGCCAAGCCATCAAATTTCAGCTCTGCTACGTAGTCGACAGGCGCATCGCTGTCCTTGAGTTGCAATTGTTTGCGAACACGCTGATCAAAAGCCAATGCCCCCGCGTCAGAGATATCGGTTTCGGTGTGGATGCTGAGCATGGGCACACGGTGGCGAACGCTTGCGAAAGCGTCTACAGGAGATCCTCCCACGCGTTGTGTGGGTGAATCTGGGGTTAAAAGCTCGGGTTGAGCAACTTCTAAAGCTTGAAGCTCTTTGAAAAGCCGGTCGTACTCTGCATCTGGAATGCTGGGTTCATCTAAGACGTAATAGCGATGGGCATGTTGGTTCAAGAGTTGCCGCAAATAGGCAGCGCGGTCTTTCATCGTCAGCCCTAGCTGAACAAGCGCCGAGCCTGCAAGGAGCCTGCCGCCAAGTCCCTTGCTGCCAGCGCTTGGTAAAGATTTTTCAAATCGTTATCAATGATTTGAATTGCGGCCTGAGACAGTATTTGGCCGTTGTCATCGGTAATTTGCCCATCCATGGCTTGGGCCAGTGCTTGCGCAGACTCGCACAGTCGTGCAAAAGCCTGCTCCGAAGGCGCCACCTGTGGCACATCAAGGCCCAGAGAAATACTGCGCAAAGCGGACTGGTTGGGGTCCTCTGCCATGGCAGCACGGGCATCAAAACTCAGCACCAATACAGGCGGCAGACCTGGGGTGGAAGCAGCAATCACCATGCGACCTGGGATGACGCCAGGCACAAAGCCGATACGCGCGGCTTGCTGCTGCACATAGCCAGGGCTCCAAGCGGTTTTGCGTGAGGCAATCGTGAAACTGAGCTGGGCATCGTGCGAGGCCGCAAATTGGTCCAACTCACGTGCATGGGCGATGGCCTCGCTCATGTCGGGCAGCTCGGGGGTGATGCCAAAGGCATCCGCATAGGTTTGTGCTTTCACCACAAACTCTGAAAATTCAATGTCGTTGAGTGGGCCTTGGCGGTTAGCCACCTGAATACCTGCTTGAAAAGCGCTGTAAAAAAGACCCGCTTGAAGGTTCTCCCACTCGCCCGTGTCCGCATTCAAACCTTCAACGATAAAGAGTTTGCTGCCCACACGGCGAACCGGTGGCAAAGCGGCCAAAGCAGCCTCGCCAGAAACAGGCGTCTCCAATTCCATGCTGGCCATCACATCAATCAAGGGATCTAGCTGGCCGCGTTGGTTGGTTTGGGGCAGTTCGTGCGCCATGTCAGTGAAGCCATCCATCAGGCCACTGTTCAATGAAGCTGCGCCATCAAGTGGCATTTGGTGATTGGTTAAGGCGTCGAGCTCCTCTGGCGTGATGAGGGGTTCGGCTTGTTTAGGTTGGTTTTGACGAGAGGTCCAAGCGTTATAGGCCACCAAGACAACCAAGATGACGCCACCCACAATGGCTAGCCACATTTGCAAACTGCTCATACGTTTGCCGCTGGCTCAACCAAGTTCACAGCCGACTCCATGTCAACTGCAACAATCCGCGAAACCCCCTGCTCTTGCATGGTCACGCCAATGAGTTGTTCAGCCATTTCCATGGCGATTTTGTTGTGAGAGATATATAAAAACTGGGTTTCGCCCGACATGCGCGTCACGAGTTTGGCATAACGGTCGGTATTGGCGTCATCCAAAGGCGCGTCAACCTCGTCAAGCAAACAAAATGGCGCAGGGTTGAGTTGGAAAATCGCAAACACCAAGGCAATTGCTGTCAGGGCTTTTTCACCTCCGGACAGCAGATAGATGGTTTGGTTCTTCTTGCCAGGCGGC